>NZ_JAUBRK010000012.1:97346-150236 GCF_036701825.1 Microcoleus sp. MOSTC5
CGAAAAGCTGATCGCATTTTATGAAGCAGCTTTACAAGTTTACACCCGCGATGCTTTTCCCCAATATTGGGCGATGACTCAAAATAATTTGGCAAATGCTTACAGTCACAGAATCAAAGGAGAACGGGGTGAGAATACCGAAAAGGCGATCGCATTTTTTCAAGCTGTTTTAGAAGTTTGCAACCGCAAAACTTTTACGCAAGATTTGGGGGTTACTAAAAATAATTTAGTAAATGCTTACAGAAATAGAGTCAAAGGAAATAAGAATATAGCAAGGGCGATCGCACTTTATGAAGCAGCTTTAGAAGTTTACACTCCCACCGCTTTGCCAATTGACTGTTTGCAAACAGGCAGAAATCTAGGCAATTTAGGATTTGCAGAAAGTTTTTGGGGAACAGCCATCTTCGGCTACGAAAAAGCCATCCAAGCAGTCGAACAAAGCCGCGAGTGGATAACATCCGACAACCGCAAACGAGAAATCATCGAAGAAAATCTCGATGTCTACGAAAAAATGATGCAATCCTGCATCAATCACCAACAATATGACAAAGCCCTGCAAACAATCGAACGCAGCAAATCCCGCTACCTAGTCGAACTCTTCGCCAACAGCGAAATCTACCCCAAAACAGCCACCGACACCGAGAAACAGCAACTCCAAAACCTGCGCCGCCAAATCGCCGCCTCCCAACAATTCCTAGAAACAGAAACCCCATCTCCTCTCCCTCTTTCTCCCCCCCTTACCAAGGGGGGGCCGAGGGGGGTTCCCGAAGACTCTCCCTCACAACGCACAACCCAAACCCGCAGCCTCAGCCCCGAATATTTCCAACAACAAAAAGCCAAATTAGAAACAACATCACAGCAACTAACACAACTGCTGGAACAGATAAAACAGCGAGAACCAGAATTCTCCCTAACTCAAAAAGTCGAACCCATAGACATCACCAAATTCCAACAAACCTTAGACACCGAAACAGCAATCATAGAATGGTACATCGGCAATTCTAACTCCCCCTCCAACTCCAACTCCCCCCTTCTTAAGGGGGGCTGGGGGGGATCTGCATTTATCATCACCCGCGACAGCATAGAATTAATCACATATACCACAACCGAAATAGCCGAATTACAAACCTGGAAAAACAACTATCTCGACGAATACCGCAACAAAAAGACCAACAAAACCTGGCAAAACACCCTATCCCAAAAACTCGAAAAACTCTCAGAAATCCTGCGACTAAACGAGATAATCGCCCACATCCCCCCCAACAGCAAACAACTAATCCTAGTACCCCACCGCTACCTGCACCTATTCCCCCTCCACGCCCTACAATTCACCTCAGAAACCCGATTTCAACAAAAAACCAACTTTCGCGGCTACCTCCTCGACAGCTTCCCCGCAGGCGTGAAATACGCCCCCAGCTTGCAACTGCTGGAACTCGTAAAAAATCGCCTCACCACCAGAAACTCCCCCCCACCAAATCAGCTACAACTATTCGCCCTCCAGAATCCCACCGAAGACTTATTCAACGCGGATATGGAAGTAGAAACCATCAAAACCCGATTCAATCCCCATCAAATATTACTCAAAAAACAAGCCACAAAAACCGCCCTCAACGAAAACCGAGAAAACCTCTCAAACGCCAACTACCTGCACTTTTCCTGTCACGGCATATTCAACTTTGACTATCCGCTGCTGTCATCCCTAGTCTTAGCCGATTCCCTGGAACCGCAAACCTCACCTCCGCCCCCAGAGTCAAATCAGCCCGATGAAAAACAGCGCTATGTCACCCTACGCAGCGGCAGAAAAGCCCTCCCAGAAAAATGCCTTACCCTGCGAGAAATCTTTGCCGAATTGCAGTTACCGCAGTGCAGTCTCGTCACGCTTTCCGCCTGCGAAACCGGGTTAACCACCTCAACCGCAATGACGGATGAATACATTGGTTTACCCAGCGGTTTTTTGTATGCGGGTAGCATGAATGTTGTCAGCAGTCTGTGGGCTGTCGATGATTTTGCCACCGCAATTTTGATGATTAAATTTTATCAGGAATTGCCGGATGCAGATTCAGTAGCCCTCGCTTTGAATGCGGCGCAAAACTGGATGCGCGGGGTGAGTATGGAGGATTTGCGAGTTTGGGTAGGATTGTTAAATTTAGATGAAAAATCGAGACAAAGTGTGGAATTGTGGTTATTGTGTTCGAGTGAGGAACAGCCGTTTCGCGATCCGAAATATTGGGCGGCATTCTGTGCGACGGGATATTAAGTTAGGTGTGCCATCAGGATTTGGTAGAGGCGGGTTTTACAAACAATATATAACGATGACAAACAATCTAGATAAACCCGCCCCGCCCCACCAATAAGCCACATCAACCTGAAATTTACATCGAATGCTAAAATGTAGATAATGATTGTTCGTTGGGTGGGGGCGGGTTTGAGAGATTGTCGATTTCAGGCAATTATTGTTGGTCAAACCCGCCCCTACAAAATTAAATTTTTTAATTGCGGAAGTAATTACAATGGAACCTGACAAAGTTATCACTATCTTTCTCAAATGGCTGCATGAAAATCCGGCTATCTTCACGCCGACAGCCTGGAAAAAATTACCCCAATTAGAGGAAGAAATAGCAGAATCCGCAGATGATGAATTGTTTCCCATTGCTTTCACTATCAGCAAGTGGTGTGGCAAGAATGGATTGGGAGAGAAATTAAGAGAGAGTCTGCGGAAAGATTTCGAGGATGCGGGCGAACCCACCCCAAGTACAACACCGCCGCTAACCAATATCACTCAAACTCTGCGTACCAGCATTGAATATAGCTACAAAAAGCTTCAAGAAAGCGCAGCAAATAATTAATCAGATACCAGCAATGACTCAAAGTAGCAAAATCTATGCCCCCAACGTTTATTTATTTGCCTTTCACCTCTGCGACACCCTAGAATCAGAGCCAAATTCCCCTGTGGAATCCGCCAGTTTGTGGCAGAAGTGCCATGAGATTTTGCAGTCAAAATTGGCAGTAGGCACAGATTTTAATAACAGCTACTTGCACAAAAAAAAGGAACCTGTCGGCTGGCGCGTTAACCTGATTAATAAACAAGTTGTTGGCAACCGCAATTCCCTTGCCTTTACTAAGGAGATTTCGGTTGAGAATCAGCCAATTACTCTCAAGGGTTTTGCCCAACCGCTGCGAATTGATGACAGCTATGCCCTGGGTTTAAAAATTTTTGTTCCAGAAAAACTTAACACCATTAAAACACCTGCTGTCGATGTTAGCATCTTCAAGGAATTTAATCCCGATAACTGCTTGCGGCCGGATTTCGTGCAGAGTTATTTCGGGCAAACTCTGCTGCTTACAGCTTGGTTGAGTGTCGAACAAAATCAGGCGGCGCGGGCAGATTCGCAGTTTCTCCAAGCTTTAGGCAAACAGTGTCTGGAAAAGTTGATTTCTGGTCAAAATCTGCCGGATTTTTACCGTCAAGGCGAATTGTTCGGCAGTCCGATTTTGGAGTACGGCAATCCGAGTCAGCCCGATAGTTACTGTCACATTATTATCTGGTTTTTCAACAGTCCGACAATTGATGAAATCTGGGATGAGACGCGGTACAGCGATTTTATGGATTTGTTTTTGTACCGAAATAAGATTCTTCGCGCTTATCACGACAGTCGCAAGCTTTACGCCGTGACTCGCGAGGAATACAAGCAAATTGAACAGGATATTGACAAGACTTTTAAGTATTTGCAGCGCGATCAAGCTCAGCAGAGGCAATCGAAAGGTGCGGGTTTAAAGGAGGAAGAATTAAAATATCTGGAAACTCAGATGATTGAGATGCCGCCTCGGGCTGTGAAGTATGCCCGAATGCTGATTGATGTGGAGTTTCGCCAAAATACGATCGCCATTAACGCCCAAAATTACCAAGATAAATTAAATCAAATAAGTCTTGACTTAAAAGCAAGAAACAAGTACAGTGATGGTGATATCAATTTAAGTTTTCTCGAAACATTCAGCAAAGAAACTTGCCCGCAGTTTCAAAGGCAGATTCAAGCAGATTTAGGCTATTTCAAACACGGTTCCCGCTTGCTAGACCAAGCAACCGAGGCAATTCGAGCTATTGTGGCGATCGAAGAAGCTTATCGAGATGCCAAACTAGAGGTAACGATTCAAGCTGTCGGTTTTGGTTTGGGAGTAGCCGGGGTAGTGGCTGGCAGTTCTCCTTATTTGATTAAACAAGACCCGCCGAATCAAATGGTTGCTTTGCCTTTACTGAAGGTGGGAATTAATTCTTTTGCCTTCGTATTGTTGATTAGTATCAGTGCGGGGTTTGGGGTTTGGCTTTTGGTTATGTTGGGGGCCAATTGCAAGAATCTACTAGGTAAGTTCAAGAATCTACTAACCAGAAATAAACAGTTGCCGCCGCCATAATCCCCGTTCCGGGCGGGCAATTCACCCGCCCCAGAAAAAGATTAGCCTTAATATTGAGGAACAGACGAGTCTACTTCTTGACTCCAAGCAGTAATTCCGCCCTTAACATTAGTCCCCTCAATTCCAGCTTCCTTCAAAATCCCCAAAGCCTTCGCAGAACGCCCGCCCATTTTGCAGTGTGCAATCAAGCGGTGCCCGTTCAACAATTCCTTGACCTTGGCGACACCTTCGCCGTGTTCGATATCCGGCAAAGGAACCAAAACCGACCCCGGAATTTGAGCAATTTGATACTCGTTGGGATTGCGAACATCTAACAATACAAAATCCTTCGCACCGCTGTCGATTAACTCCTTAAGTTCGGCAACAGTCATCTCAGAAATTTGCTGTTGTTCTTGCGCTTCCTGCGCTTTAGCTTGAGGAATGCCGCAGAATTGTTCGTAATCGATTAACTTTTCAATTACCGGGCGCACTGGATTAGGCCGCAGTTTCAATTGCCGGAACGTCATATCTAAGGCATTGTAAAGCAACAGTCTGCCGCTCAAAGTAGTGCCTTGACCCAAGATAATTTTGATAGCTTCCGTTGCTTGGATAGAACCGACTACTCCGCACAAAACGCCTAAAACGCCGCCTTCTGCACAAGAAGGAACCATGCCAGGAGGCGGGGGTTCCGGGTACAAATCGCGGTAATTCGGGCCGCCTTCGTAGTTGAAAACTGTTGCTTGCCCTTCAAATCGGAAGATGGAACCATAGACGTTGGGCTTGTTTAAAAGGACGCAAACGTCGTTCATCAAATAGCGAGTCGGGAAGTTGTCCGTGCCGTCGATAATGATATCGTAAGGAGTGGCAATGTCGATCGCATTTTCGGAACTAACGCGAGTTTCGTACAAATCAACTTGACAAAAAGGATTAATTTCTAAAATCCGATTTTTAGCCGACTCAATCTTCGGTTTCCCAACCCAAGAAGTGCCGTGAATTACCTGCCGCTGCAAATTGGAATGGTCAACAATATCAAAGTCTACAATCCCAATGCGGCCAACACCGGCGGCTGCTAAATACAGCAGCAGCGGCGAACCGAGGCCTCCCGTACCGATGCAGAGCACGCTGGCAGCTTTGAGACGCTTCTGCCCTTCCAATCCAACTTCTGGGAGGATGAGGTGGCGAGAGTAGCGTTCGTATTCTTGTTTGTTGAGCTGGATCTCGTCCAGATTAGGATTTAGCATGATATTGTGTGTAGCGCAGATTTTGAATTATATCCTATCTGAATCTTTCGCCTTTTTACGAGTTTGTTATTTTTACTAATTATTTCTTAATCTCAGTCGGTTCCTGTGCGAGAATTTCCTCTGCTTGAAAGTTCCCCTCTCCGTCAAGACTCCAACTGCGGAGGTCTTCCCAACAGCCTTGTCGGACGGACACAATGATGTAAGAGTATTGGGCCCAGGCCAATGTCCGATCGCACTCTGAGGGCACTGCGGGACAATCCGTGTGAGAATGATATATACCGATAATATCCAGAGTGCGATCGCGCCCGTGTTTCATCGCCCGCAACATATCTTCGGGCTTTATAGCATATCTGCGTCTTTCTGTCAATTCTTTTTGTTCCGGCCAATTCTCTTCAGCTTCCGCACTCCAAGCATTTTCAGTGGGCCAAACTTCTACTAAAGTTTTAACACCAGCAGTAACTCGACCGAGCAACAAACCGCAGCATTCTTCAGGATAAGCGCTTTCAGCGTGGGTGCGCATGGATAAAATTTGAGAGTCGGAAAGTGCGATCTGCTGCATAGGATTTTATTGTAGATTTTATTGTTAGGACTAAGGCCAACTGTCACAAATAGGGGTGAAATTTTAAGTATGTAGTTGCGCTTTAGCGCTCTTAACCAAGGAAAGAGCGCTAAAGCGCAACTACATACCTTTGTTAAATGTGAGAGTCCGAAAGTACGATCGGCTGCATAGGATTTTATTGTAGTTTTTTTTGTAAAGTGCGATCGGGCTTTTTTTTACGAACCGCGAAGACGCGAAGGACACGAAGGAAGATAGGAGAAGGGAAGAGAAAAAGTTCACAAAAGTAACACAATTAATTACCTCACTTAGATATCTAAACGTTAGATTTTTCCGATATTTCTCACGCTTCTTCTCTGCGCCCTCTGCGCCCTCTGCGGTTCGCAAAAAAAGTAAATTTAGGGTGCGCCGGGCCGCGCACCTTACCCCTGAGTTAATGTAGGTATCTAGCCCTCAATTTCAATCAAGAGGGAGTTTGCTGCAACTCAGGCCGTTCATCTGGAACGATCGCACCTTCGACAGGACACACCTGCAAACAAATACCGCAGTCAATACAGGTATCAAAATCAATCCAAAACCAATCAGTACCCTTGACATTTTTGCCTGGGCCGGGGTGAATGCAAGCAACGGGACAAGCGCCGACGCAATCAGCAATTCCCTCGCAAATATCCGTAACAATAGTGTGTGCCATAGTGTTCTCTCAAAAGATTTTAGTTAGATAGGGAATTAGCAATTAGCAATTGGCAAAACCTTTTCTCAATCAGCAGGATACATAATATCATATCGGGTGATTTTTAACCAATTACCAACTACCAATTACTAATTACCAATTAGCCTAATTTACCGTTTCAATTGTTGGTAATCCTTCGGCATTTACCCAAGCAATTTGAGCAATTCGTCGATCGCGCGCGTATTCCCGGGTCGCCTCCGCAGTCTCCCGACTCTCCAAATCTATTTCTACCCGAACTAGGTGAGCAGACTCTCGGAGTTTGCGAGCATAATCAAAGGCCGCCGCCCCAGCTTCAGGAGTTTGAGGCACAACCAACCATTCGCTAGCTGGTGTCTCCGTGGGCAATTGCCCCTCTGTCAGCAAAACTTGGTGCAAATCTTCAATATTCAGACAAAACCCGATGCCGGGGGAATTTTGCCCTTGGGGGTCGAACAGTCCCAACAGTTGGTCGTAGCGTCCTCCTTGTCCTAAAACTCGCTGTCCTGTCTTGCTGCTGCTGACAACTTCAAACACAATTCCAGTGTAGTAGTCAAATGTTTGAATTAAACTCAAATCGAGGTGAATGTGGGATTTTAGATTGGGAATTTTTGACTGGCATTTGTGCAGCAATTCGATCGCAGATTTGAGATTATTTAACGCGGCTTGCTGCGGCAAATCTAAATCCAGCTTGGCAACAATTGGCAACACCTCTTCTGGGCGACCGCGCAAGTCAAATAACAGCAGAGCTCTTTCTCGCAATTCGGTTGACAGCGGCAAAGTTTCCAAGGCAATTCGATCGAGATTGGCGATCGCCCCCCGAACTTTCTGGCGCACGTTTGGCGGAAACGGTTCTAGCAATGTTGCAGTCAAGCCCGCTTCTCCCAAAACCAAATGCCACTCATCAATTTCCAAGCTCTGCAAGCACTCAGACAGCAGCAGCAGCACTTCCGCATCCGCAACCGCCCCCCCTGCGCCGAGCAGCTCTACCCCAGCTTGATAGAACTCCTGTTGCCCGCCTGAGCCAGTATCTGGGCCTTTGCGGAACACGTTAGCGTTGTAGTAGAGGCGCTGAGGCTGCCAGCGAGTCCCGGCCATCCGCATTGCAGCCGCGCGGGCGATGGATGCTGTCAATTCCGGCCGCAAACCCAGTTCTCCATCCTCGGCGTCTTGCAATTGAATCAGAGTCGATCGGTCGATCGCGCCCCCAGCCATTAAAGTCTCCAGCCTTTCTAGAGTTGAAGTAATAATCCGGTGATAGCCCCAGCGGTGAAAAACCTGCTGCAAGCGCCGTTCGATCGAAATTTTTTGAGCAACGTCAAGGGGCAATAAATCTCTTGCACCGGATGGGGGTTGGTGAACCATATCAATTTTAGATTTTAGACTTTAGATTTTAGATGGGGCTTAGAAGCTTAGCTTTCTGGACGGTGTTAAAGTCTAACGAGGCAAGCTTAACATTCGACTTTAACAAATTAAGGTGTCATATCAATTTTAGATTTTAGATTTTAGATTTTAGATGGGGCTTAGAAGCTTAGCTTTAGGGGACGGTGTTAAAGTCGAAGAAGGCGAGCTTAACATTCGACTTTAACAAATTAAGGCGTCATATCGTTTTCGTTTGCATCGGAATAATCATTTTCTCCGTCAGTGCGATCGTCCCGTTCTTTCTGGAGCATCCGCGATCGCGGGACGATCGCACTGACGGTATAATTTTGGCGGCGATCCGATGTGCGATCGCCAACTCTGGATTCTTTTGAACGCGATCGCTCCACTGCTCAGCTATTCAACACTTTCTAACTATTCCAAACTCACAATTCACAACTTCTCACTTCTTCTTCCCGCCAAACAAACTTGCAAAAAATCCTGGTTTCTCGTCACCTTTTTTGGCTTTTGCGGAAGCTTGTTCCAGCTTTTTCTTAACCTCCAAAGCCGTCGGTTCTTCAGGATTTGATGCCAAAGCTTTGTTCATCTCAAGTTTCGCCATTGTGGCTTGATTTTGTTCAAAGTAACACATTGCTAACATAGCGTGGGCTTGGCTGTATTTCGGGTCGCGCTTCAGGGCTTCCCTCAACTCCAAACTTGCTTTAGCGTAATTTTTGCTGTCCATAAATCCTTGAGCTCGGCGGCAATAGGCTGCGGTCTGCGAGTTTGGGGGTTCGACTTTAGGCGGAGGAGGCGCCGCGGGAGTTGCGGTGGCTGGGGTTGCTGCTGCTGTTTTTTCTGTGCTAGTTGGGGTTGTGGCTTTTGCAGGTGAACCGGGTGCAACCCCACCACCACCACCACCCATGCGCTCTTTTCGCAGCAGGTAAACCATGTTGAGTTCGCTAATTTGATCGATCGCCTGTTGCGTTTCCTCAACTGATTCGTACTGCTTGAGAGCGAGTTTGCTAACTGCTGTTTTGTAAGCTTCTTCCCAATTTTGAGCCGTAGCTAACTGTTTGGCTGCTGCGCTTTCGATTTGCATTTTCGCCTGTTCTTTAACGAGGCGCTTGCTGATGGTTGCTAATAGCAGGTTGTATTCTTTGCGATCGCTTTCCTTAGAGAATTTGTTGTAAGCCGGATTGACTACTTTTGATAAAAATTGGTTGGCCCAATCTTTATCGGCTGGGTCTTCAAAAGAGCAAGTATCCGAATGCAAGCGGCGGGCGATTTTCATGTAGCGCTTGCGGATGTCGTTAAACTCGGCGTCTAAGGGAATTCCCAAAATTGCGTGCTGATCAATAAAGTCATACTTGAACAGCCCTTTTGTCATTTCAAAAGACATAACTTTTACTCTTCCTTTCCTGGCTTTTCACTATCCTTTAATGTAGCTTGAGTCAAGGGGTTGTGACCCCCGTACTACCCCCGATCCTTGGCTGCGGGGGCGCTACTTCCAGGAAGATAAGGGAGGAACTGCTAGCAGTGCGCTGCTGAGTTCGGCGTGTATTCTGCCGTTTGTGGCCAAAATCCGACCCGAGTTCATCTCAAAGGCACTGCCGTCATAAGCTGTAATTTTACCTCCTGCTTCGGAGACGATGACTACACCGGCGGCTACGTCCCAAGGGGCGAGTCCCCGTTCCCAGTATCCGTCCGATCGCCCCATCGCGAGGTGTGCGAGGTCTAGGGATGCCGAACCGCTGCGCCGCACGCCTTGGGTGAGGTGGGTGAGGTGACAGAATTCGGCATAATTATTGTCTGCTGTTTCGCGCCGATCGTATGCAAAGCCAGTGACTAGCAAGCTGGTTCTCAATTCTGAGATTTGGGAAACTTGGATCGGCTTCCGGTTGCAGGTTGCTCCCAATCCCTTGCCTGCCCGAAATAATTCGTTATGAAAAGGGTCGTAAATTACTCCAATTTGTGGTGTGCCGTCGATTAACAGTCCGATCGACACGGCCCAAAAAGGATATTGGTGAGCATAATTGGTTGTACCGTCCAAAGGGTCGATCGCCCACAGGTATTTGCTGCTGGCATCCCCTAATTTGCCGGATTCTTCGGCGAGGATGGCGTGGTCGGGTACGTGGCGGCCGAGAATTTCTAAGATGACGGCTTCTGAGGCTTTGTCGGCTTCTGTGACTAAATCGCCCGATCGGCCTTTTTCTTGAATGTTTTCTAATTTTCCGCAGAAAGATTGCAGGACGGAACCAGCGGCCAGGGCTGCTTCTGTGGCTATTTCTAAGAAGTTTTGCAGTTGAGTGTCAGTCATTAGGAAGAAGGAAGAAGGAAGAAGGAAGAAGGAAGAAGGAAGAGGGAAGAAGGCAGAAGGAAGAGGGAAGAAGGAAGAAGGAAGAAGGAAGAGGGAAGAGGGAAGAAGGCAGAAGGAAGAAGGAAATCATTGCTCGTTAGTAGTTATTAGTTATAACTGAGGAGTTTTTAGTCATTGACAAATGACAAATGACTAATGACTACTGACTATTGGCGATTTTGCTGGCGAAATTCTGCGGGAGTTTGGCGCAAAGCTCGTTCTGGATTCCACAGGCCTTTACCCATGAGTCTCGCCCATTCTTGAGCGTTCACCAGTCGCTGCTGGTATTTGGTGTTGGGCGATCGCACTGAAGCCAGGGCATAACCTTCTTTGACTAGCTGTTCGTTGAGCAAAACTTTATCTTGCCACAAGTAGGCTAGTTTGCGATCGAACCCGTCTTTCTGTTCGATGTCTGATTCTAACAATACCTGTTTTCCCCCAATTAGCTGTTCTAGTCTTTGTTTGGCTGCTTCTCCCCAAGGCTGCTGTTTTAAATCCGGCGCATCAATACCAATCAGCCTGATTTGTTCTAATAAGGCTATTTTGTCTGCTGTACTGATAACTTCGATTGTTTGCCCGCTGATGGCCCTTTCTACTTTGGCGATCGTACCTTGGGGCATTTCTGGTTTTTGGCAGCTAGCTAGCAACAGACAAAGGGCGATCGCACATAATCGATAAAGCATGGATAATTGGTAGTTGATAATTTATCAAATTGCCTCACTCTTCATCCAACGGCAAACCGGCTTTAACTTTACCTTTGCCGAAGTAGCGGCCGAATTGCAGTTCGTACACTTCGTCTTCGTCTTGCGTCTCTACCTCGATGTTGGAACGGGGATAGCTGACGCACAGCAGGGCATAACCTTCTTTTTGCAGTTCCACAGAAAGTCCCATTGCTTCTGGCTGGTGCAGTTCCCCCGACTTGACGCGCACCGCACAGGCTGTACAAGCGCCGTTGCGGCAGGAAAAGGGCAATTCTACTCCTTGGTTTTCGGCGCTTTGGAGGATGTAGCGGTCTTCGGGTACTCGCACCGTGTGGCGATCGCCTGTCTGTCTGTTATGAATTTTAATTGTGTAAGAGTCAGTCATGGAATTTTAGATTTTAGATTTTAGATTTTAGATTGGGGTTTGCGGGGCTAAATCCTTTATATGAAAGGGTTTGCGACACAGGGAGCAGAATCCGGCCTGCCCGTTTGATACCCTACCCACATTAAACAGCAAATTTATGCCGTTACCCCTTCCCAAATCAGATTTGTTCTGCTAAGATAGTTTAGCTGTGGCTAAATGAATTAATTTAGCCCTGGAGAGGTGGCCGAGCGGTTGAAGGCGCACGCCTGGAAAGTGTGTTTAGGGCAACTTAACGAGGGTTCGAATCCCTCCCTCTCCGTTAAACAAGCTGTTTAGGCAAAAAAAACAGCTTGCAACAAAAATCTCTGATATGAGATAAATACTTTGATTATAGCGATCGCCCTTGAATTCTTTTAGAAAAATCAAGGGCGATCGCTTTTATATTTTTGAGTGTAAATTAGGGCGATCGCGCCGAGAATAAACGCCCAGATCTAATGCCAATAGTAAAAAACCATAGTAACCTACACCAATCGCCAGCGATATGGTCTAGCAGAGTCACTTAATTGTTTTTTCCAAATTTATCTTTGAACTAATCATACCTTAATTCCGCAACTCCCATCGGTAACATTTAGGGACTGCCGGCCTAGGGTCAGATGCCTCTGGCATGGGCATCGGGCATCGGGCATGGGTAATAGTTAGTGGTTACTGGTTAGTAGTTTTTCTAATCACAAATAACCAATGCCCTATTCCCAATGCCCAATTTCCAAATTAAATGAACAAGCTAGGTGAGATTTTAAAATAATCGCCTAGTGCCTTAGCTTGTGCCTTGCTAATCGCTCTTTTCCCATTGACAACCTCAGACACCACACCGCTCGATCCAATGATACCTACCAAGTCCGCTTGACGGGTGCCGCTGGATTCCATGATGTGTTGCAAAATCTCATGAGGCTCCGATTTGTCGATCGGATAATTTTCTCTCTCGTAAACTTCAATCAGCGTGACTAACAACTTGTATAAAGCTCTCTCCTCTGGAGTGAGGTTTTTAGCGAACGTTAGTCGTTCTGCCACAGCCAGGAGGCGATCGTATTCCTCTTCGGTTTCGATCGCCCTAGGAGCAATTTCTGCAAGCAATTTGCTATAACTGGCTCCATCAAAAGTAAGGATCATTTTTCCATTTGTGTTTGTCGTATTCAGCGTGGGTTAGGAAATATTTGTAAAAAATAGTTTGCTCCTCGTAGTTGATGCCGACAATCAGGCGATATTCGTTGCCTTTGATATTAAAGACTGTGAAGTTTCCTACTGCTTCGGTATCCCGGTAAATCTTGCGAACATCCTCCAAATTCTGCCATTCTGCTTTCTTTACAATTGCGTTCCAGCTATCAATTTGATTTTTGACATCGGGATACTGGGCAGCATCTTTACGGAGGTTCCGGATCGAGATTAAGTGCATCGGTTTTTGGTTGGTATCTTTTTTTGTTTGACATTCCTTACCTTGCTCATGAACTACCTATTATGCTTATGCTCTCATTTTGAGAGGAAAACGTCAAGGCCCGATCGAGTAAAAATTCTTTAACCCACTCCAAGTGGGTTTTGTGTGTGTAGGCGCGGTTGGAAACCGCAGGCTTTGTCTTTAATCCCACTCTTCCTCCCCCGACTCGATCCTCATCGTGTAAAAAAGCTTCTAGCAGCGTGGTTCGGGCGATAGCCTTGCAAATCAGAGTCAGCGTTTTAGCAGAGGCTCTACGCACGACAGGGTTGGGGTGATGTGCTAGAGCTTCCAGCAAAAAAGGAGTTGCAGGTTTGCCAATTGAGCCGAGAGTTTCGGCTAAACTCAGCCTCACCATTCCCTGCGAATTTCCGATACATTCGACCATCTTTTTGAGGAGTTCGCTGTCGTTGGGATTAAAAGTTGCGAGGGCCATTTGCTCCCTCACCGTTTGCAGCAAAGCGTCGCTTTCTGCTGGATCAATTGCTGTTTGAATATCAGTCGGGGAATTTTAGATTTTAAATTTTAGATTTTAGATTGAGGTAATTTATATCGAACTTAGCATCAGCGAGATTTGCCCCTGTGAACAAAGTACCCTCAGCATTTCCAATCTCTCGAACAATAGCCGAAAAAGACACAAACGCAAACCAAAGATACAGCAGCGACAGCAAACCTAAACACATACCCCAAAACAGTTTGTGAGTGCTCAGAAAAGCGCTCGCCGTTGCACTGAACAAAAAAGCCGCTGCGTAAGTCGCCACACTTCCAGCCGATGCGATCGCCACCTGTGCAAATTGGCCGCGAATCCGCCAACTCACCAAAAACATTAACACCCCGCCGATCGCCATTCCAGCAATAGCAGCCTGGGAATTATTATTAGTTGCAGTGCCAGCATAGAAAAATCCCAACAAAGCTCCTGATAGAATAGCAGAAATTGTTCGTGCCAATCTACCCGCTTTTGAGGTTTTTGGCTGTTTGCTGGCGATCGCCGAAGCGAAACCAGCAGCGCTCAAAACGCCGTACAGCAACAGAACAAAAGGCCAACTGCGAGAGCCCGGTACTTGTCCTTGAGTTCCCAAAATCAGTCGAGTCAGAACATCGCCCACAACCAAACAAATCGCGATCGCCCCAGCACTCAAAACAGCTATCTGTCGCCGAGAAAGCCCGATTTTCGCACCGATAAAATTCGCACCCGCTAACTGAGCATTTCTAAAATTGCAGCCTCGAACATCCGCACCGCTGAAATCAGCACCGTTAAGAACTTGTCCTTGGAACGATCGATTTCGTAAAATTTGATTGCTAAAATTATTAAAATCAGAATTGTTCATATTAGTATAGGATGCTTGAAAATATATAAATATGTCAGCGTTCCCGTCCCCTATCTAAAATCTAAAATGCTATGAATTATCGACCCACGATCGAACAAATTTGGCATATTCTCGGTCTCGGAATATTGCTCGCACCAATACTAATCTACAACATTCCCTACTTTTTGCGTCCCCAACAAACAAACGAAGCCCGATCGCTCTTTCAAGGAATAGCCTACCGCAGGGAATTTCGGACTAATCCGCGTCCCACCCTAATTCACATTCTTAGCATCGACCTAAAAGCGCCGGGAATAGGAATTTTTGTCACTCCCGGAAACCCAACACCCGATTTAACAGAAACCCATGCCCGCACAGCTACTCAATTCCTGAAAGAATTTAAATTGCAATTAGCAGTCAACGGCAATTTTTTTTATCCCTGCATCGAGGAAGCACCTTGGGATTACTATCCCCGCAGTGGCGATCGAGTAAATAATGTCGGACACGCCATTGCCAAAAGCCAAGCTTATTCTCAACCAAATCCAGGCTTTCCCGCCCTTTGTTTTGATGCCAAAAACCGCGCTCAAATAATCGAAAACGGCACTTGTCCTGCGGGGACAGCCTATGCAGTTGCCGGAGATACTTTGCTGGTTAAAAATGGCAAACCCGTAGCACAAAGTCAGGAAGAACGCAAACAGGATAAACCTTATCCCCGTGCAGTCGCGGCGATCGACAAAACAGGCGACAAGTTGTGGTTAATTCTGGTAGACGGCAAGCAGAGGCTTTACAGTGAAGGGCTGAAATTGAGCGAAATAACTGATATTTCGATGCAGTTGAAAGCCGAGACAGTGCTAAATTTAGATGGCGGCGGGTCCGTAAGTTTTGCAGTAGCATCGCCGTCAGGAGCGAAACTGTTGAATGCTCCGATTCAGAATAAAATTCCCATGCAGGAACGTCCACTTTCCAATCATTTGGGGTTTTATGCGCGGGAAAACTAGGGTTTTAAATTGCGCTTTTACCTCCGAAAATAGGGGTTAAAAATGATTGTATTGTGCACTGCGCCCAAGCCGCTGCTTGTAAACAATCTGCTTTAAAAACCTATTAAAAAAAATAAATTATGCCTCCGCATACTCAAATAAATAGGGTACTGATTGCCTTCATTACTAATACAAAACTTCGCTTAAATACCCACAAAATTTCTTATTCAGCAGTGATTTTTTTTAAAATCTTCCCAAAATCCGGGAATAATTGCTAAAATTGTAAATAAACGTAACAAAAATATATAATTGGCTTATGAAAATTAGCGAAATCCAAGCAGCGCTGCAAAGTTCGGATTCTCAAGACAGGCTGCGGGGGGTAACGGCTCTGAGAAAGTGCGATTCTGCGGTGGCGCTACCGATGTTGCTGAGCAAAGTGGACGATCGGGAGTTTATCGTGCGATCGTTCGTGGCGATGGGATTGCGGCAGATTCAAACTGCGGAAGCTTTTGCGGCACTGTTAAAAATGATGCAGTTCGATCGCGATCCGAACGTGCGCGCCGAAGCCGCTAACTCTTTGTCAAGGTTCGGAACCGAGGCAATTTCTCATTTAGTCGAAGCTTTTCGCCGCGATGACAATTGGCTCGTCCGCCGCAGTATCATGGCTCCGCTGTATGAAATGCAGTGTCCTGATGCAGTATTTGAAATTTGCGCGATCGGTCTTGGCGGCGAAGATTTAGCAGTTCAGGAAGCAGCAATTGACGGATTTGGTCTGCTGGCCAATACTGTGAAGCAAGAAGAGGCATTGCAGCAATTATTACCTCTAGTAAGTTCGGATTACTGGGGAATTCGGTTGCGAGTTGCTCGCGCGCTGAGCAAATTTGACAATCCTCAAGCTCGCGCTGCTGTGAGCTATTTGGCAAAAGATCGAGATCATCGGGTTGCAGGTGCGACTTTGGAAGCTTCGCTTTAAAACAACGGCTTACAACCTCAAGCAGACATTGGTAGCTGCCCTTAAACTCTTAAACCCGCCCCTAGATTAGCCCGATCGCCCTCACAATATTACGGATTGTTACTTTGTTTCTAATCAACGAGACAGGCGCGATCGGCATCCTTGACGATCGCAAGAGTTTTGGCATCTGAATTAATTCGCCATGTACCAGCCTTTTCGGCAATACCTAGCCAAGAGGTATTTCACAGCTTTGATTTGCAAAGTCGCCCCATTCCCTCCGGGTTGGAAGTCACAGCGAGCGCGGGAAAACCCCAGATATTTATCCGCAGTTGGTGTTAGGAATGCCCGCAATTGCGAAAAGCCGCTACACTTAGATCGATGCGGGTGCATCTGCTCAAGTTTTTAATTGCGTGATTTATCCGAGTCACAATTACGATTTGCCGCTGTTGAGACTTGACCTCTTGTATTTCGGCAAGAAGAAAATTTGGGTTTTTCTCGACTTTCAGCCACTATTTAGAGATGAGGCTTATATAGCAAAATACATTCAACATCTAGAATCGCTCCGCGATAAGTACCACGATTTGAGCCAAAATTTATAAATCAATTTTTATGAGGTCAATCACTATTTTTATAGATACTTGCTGTAATTCGCTAAAACTGATGCTAAAACTGGATAAAACCGGGTATATACAGCTTATAAAAACTATATCAATTTGTACTATAAAATGCTGCGATAGGCACAACCGCTGACTACCCATAAAATATCCAGCGCATCGTTAAAGGTCAAAAAGATTGCAGCCAGTAGAGTGCAGACAGAGACGCGGCTTCGGGATTGTTTAGCAGTTATTTCGGTCACGAATTGGCTGAGAAATTTTTAAAAATTTTTTTGTTTGAAGATGCTGTGCCTTTAGCTGTAACCGCGAGTTCGCGATGACCGCTAAGTTTACATATATTTTTCAAAAAAACAAGTTCGCCGTAAAAACTTTAGTCATGGTTACAAACCTCTCGATTGAGGAGGTAAAATCTCAAATCTAAAATCTCAAATAGACAGCAAAAAAACTTTATTTTTTACTATTAACCTGTGGATTGAGTAGGTAAAATCTCAAATCTAAAATTGATATCACTCTTGATCAGCCTTTTTTATATGCGGCGATCGCTCTGATGAAAAATCGGTTAGACTTACAGTATTACCCGATTCTAGAAGGGTTTAAACTCAAGGAAGTTACAGTCGCCAAAAGGAAAAAACCAACTCAGCAGATCGTAACTACCTGTTACGCTTTTGCATCACCGAAACTGCGGCAACTTCGCGCGGCTCACCTTCAAGGCGACAGCAGCTTGCAACTTCTCAATTTTGCGATCTTCCGGCATCTTAACTTTGATTTGCTGTTTTTTGGCGCGGATTTGGTGACGCTGCCGGGTGGTCATTTAATTCTCTGGATATGCAGCCTCTGTTTGGCGGGGACGCTGACTACCAGGCTAAGTATACTGGACCGATCGAACAAATTTTTCAAACTCATCAACCGCACCTTCCCTGGGGTGGCGACTTTCCAGAGGAAGCTAAGCAGTTTTTCTCGTCGGCGTTTCTGTGGGCTCGCCCCGAGGAAACGGAAGTTGTGGAAACTCGCGTTTTTGCAGCGTTCAAAGACTATCTAGCCGCTGATTTCGATTTGGTCGATCGCGCCGAACCGGTGACATCGGGCGCAAAGTTAGATAATATCTAACAAGCTCAACAATGCTGCCTGCGGTATCGTGCCGAAAAAAGCCCGGGCCAGGGAATGTTTAAGCGGTTCTACGGCGAGGAATGGACTGAAGAGTATATTCACGGATTTTTGTTCAATTGGGAACGGAAGCTGGCACAATTGGTAAGTAACAAGAATTAATTTTAATACAAGCTTCAGCCACTACACTAATAAGTGTAGGTTGGCATGAGGAAAATGCCAATGGTCAAAAAAAATCGCAATGTAGTTAGTTCCAATTCAGAAAGTAAAGTCAAAGTCGGACTTTCGCTGACTTCTTCTAGTGCCGATCGATTAAACACGATCGCTCGAAAGCTCGGAATATCAAGGTCGGAACTCCTAGAACGCTTGGCACAAGGCGCTCTGGATATTTCTAAGGACAAGACGGAAGTTACTGTCACTTGGAAAAAAGGTGAAGAAACGGAGGTAGAGGCGGCCCACTTGCAAGGGGAAACAGCCGAAGAAAGCGAATTTAATGACGCTGTAACGGCAGAAACTCTATCGGACTCGGTGAGTGTAAAGCCAAATCCGCTGCAAGAAAGTTACGAAAGTTTACAGCAGCAGTTGACTGAACGCGAAAGTTCGATCGCTTCTTTGCAGCAGCAATTGGCCACCGAAAAACAAAATCTAGAAAGCCAATTGCAGGAAACTGTACCGAAGTCAAGTTACGAAAGTTTACAGCAGCAGTTGACTGAACGCGAAAGTTCGATCGCTTCTTTGCAGCAGCAAGTCGCCGAAAAGCAAAATCTCGAAAGCCAATTGCAGGAAACTGTACCGAATTCAAGTTACGAAAGTTTACAGCAACAGTTGACTGAACGCGAAAGTTCGATCGCTTCTTTGCAGCAGCAAGTCGCCGAAAAAGAACAGCGGGAACACGAGCTTCAGCAACAGCTAGCAGAAAAATCCAGTGCTCTGGAATCTTTGCAGCAGCAAGTCGCCGAAAGAGAAGACCGGGAACACGAGTTTCAGCAACAGCTAGCAGAAAAATCGAGTGCTTTGGAATCTTTGCAGCAGCAAGTCGCCGAAAGAGAAAGTTCTCTGGAATCCTTGCAGCAGCAATTAGCTACCGAAAAGCAAACTTTGGGACAGCAATTGCAGCAAACCGTGTCGCAGTCGAGTTACGAATCTTTGCAGCACCAGTTAGCCGAAAAGTCAAGTGCGATCGGAGAATTCCAAGTTCAACTAACCAAGTTGCAATCTCTAGAAAATCAATTGAGCCAGAGTGCGGCGATACAGCGAAATTACGACGCTTTGCAGCAACAGTCTCAAGAACAGCTAAAAACCATCAAAGCTTTACGGGAACAGCTAGGTCAAATGCAGGCTGTGGCTGGGATTGGCGAAGCTTATCTCAACAAGTGGCGGCGTCCCTGATTCTAAATCAGCAGAGAAATCGATCGCGCGCGAGCGCGATCGATTATTTCATGGTTTGTACAAATAAAAAGCAGCCTGATCGCCGTCATTATTTTTATTTAATTCCTCAGCTTTTAGTTTAAATTCTTTAAGCTCAAGATCGGAAAAATCAGAAAACTCTCTACCGCAGAGAAATTGTAACTCCCACGAGTCAAACACAATATCTTTTATTTGAAATCCCACCTCATTTGCTAGTAATTTCATACTTTTCGGAGTGTGTAAAAACAAGTGAATCGGAGGCTCAATTTGACCCCATTTGACACCATATTCTCGCCAAGCATAAGTTGAGGTAACAGGAATTCTAATCAAAGCATACCGATCGTGTTTTAGCAGTCGCCATATATTTTTTAGAACTTCCTTCGGTTGGGGTATATGCTCAAAAGAATGATGCAGCATAATCAAATCAAACCGATCTTCTAGTTCCGCTATTTCTTTTTTAAGAATCTTGACACCATTTTTATATAAAATATCACCTTCAATCAAAGGATCGAGTCCTGTAAGGTTAAAAAAACCTTCTTCAGCTAGACGCAGCAAAAGATCCCCCGTACCGCAACCAACATCTAATATTTTCGATTCCAATGTCACATTGACCTCGATCGGCCAGTCAAAATAATAAGGAAGTCCGTATATCTTTGATAAAAGTTCTCCCAACAAGTTTTTGTTACCCAGGTAATTTTCTGCTCTTTTACGCTTCATAAATCTAAACAAGCCCTTGGTTTCTTTAACGTTAGGGATTTGTAAAGAGTAATAGTTAAATGAATAATATTGTGACAAGTCTTGGGGAACGTTCACTATTTGCAAGCAACCGCATTCACTGCATTCAATATACTCAAATGGGTTGTTATTTAAACCCGGAAATTCTTGAATAGGTTCGATTTTATAAATGGTGTTATCTTGCGAAGTGCCGCAAATTTTACAAGTATTCAAACTCATTAGATTCAACCTTATTTTAAAAATAATTAAGCTGAACTACACCTGATTTTGCAAAAGTATCTATTCTAAGGAAGGGCTTGCTCTGAAAAGCCATGCAAGTGAAGTGCGAGCGGCTCAGTATAGCAGGTGAAAAGTACAAGAGACATCTCCAACAAATCATCTCCTACTATCTCGCGAGATGTAGGGTGTAAGCCAAGGGGCGACAATTCCTGTTTCCAACCTTTGATTTTATGCCCAAATGCTTAACCCTTACCAGTCCGAATTCGCACTCCACAGACAGATTGAAACCTGTCGAAGCTTTTTTTTGTAATATATGATAATAGTATTAAGAAATATTACAATAAATAAATTATGACGATCGCTCCTACCCCTTTTAGCAAATCCAATCCAGCAGACACTAAGGGCCGCGTCACGGTAATTGGAGCAGGCATCGGCGGACTCACTGCAGCCGCCCTGCTAGCCCGCAGAGGATACAAAGTGCTAGTCTTAGACCAGGCGATCGTCCCCGGCGGATGCGCTTCCACCTTCAAGCGCAAAGGCTTTACCTTCGATGTCGGCGCCACGCAGGTTGCAGGATTGGAACCCGGAGGCATTCACCACCGAATTTTTTCAGAATTAGACATAGAACTCCCCGCAGCCACACCCTGCGATCCCGCTTGTGCGGTGTTTTTGCCGGGAGAAACCGCACCGATTAGGGTGTGGCGAGATCCGCAAAAGTGGCAGCAAGAAAGACAGCGACAGTTTCCTGGAAGCGAACCTTTTTGGCAATTATTGTCTGCATTGTTCAAAGCTAGCTGGAAATTTCAAGGGCGCGATCCAGTTTTACCGCCCAGGAACTTATGGGATTTCTGGCAATTAATTCAAGCAGTTCGCCCGGATACTTTAATTACTTTACCTTTCACTTTTATGACAGTGGGAGATGCTTTGCGGCTTTGTGGGTTGGGCGACAATTTGCGCTTGAAAACTTTTCTGGATTTGCAGTTAAAATTGTATTCTCAAGTCGATACCGAAGAAACGGCGCTACTTTACGCGGCGACGGCTTTAGGAGTTTCGCAAACGCCGCAGGGATTGTATCATCTACAAGGAAGTATGCAGGTGTTGAGCGATCGACTCGTAGGGGCGATCGAACGAGACGGCGGCAAAGTCTTATTGCGGCACACAGTTCAAAGCATTGTCAGCGCCAACGGCAAAGCCACAGGTACAGTGATTCGCAATCAAAAAACCGGCGAAGTTTGGACGGAAACTGCCGATCGCATTGTTGCCAACGTGACGGCGCAAAATCTAGTAAAATTGTTGTCAGGCGAGCCGATTGTCGAAAATTTAACAGATAATTTATCGGTTAAATCAGAGACTTCAGAGACAACAAACCAACTCCCAAATCAAATGGCTGGCTACAAATATCGAGTCGATAAATTGCCGCCCGCATCCGGTGCATTTGTCATATATTTGGGAGTGCATGAAAGCGCAATTCCGGAAAATTGTCCGCCCCACCTTCAGTTTCTCTACGATTACGAAGGCGAGATTGGTGAGAATAATTCATTATTTGTTTCTGTCAGCCACCCGGGAGATGGCCGAGCGCCGGAGGGAATGGCGACAATTATCGCTTCGTCATTTACTGATACTCGAATGTGGTGGAATTCGGTTGATTATGAAGGATTAAAGCAAAAATATACCGCAGGGGCGATCGCCCGTTTGAGCGAATATTTCAATTTGACGCCAGAGTCGATCGTACACGAAGAAGCCGCCACCCCCCGCACCTTTGCCCGCTACACAGCGAGAGATAAAGGAGTTGTCGGCGGCATCGGGCAGCGAATACCAACCTTCGGCCCCTTCGGATTTGCCAACCGCACACCAATTAAAAACTTGTGGTTAGTAGGCGACTCCACCCATCCCGGAGAAGGCACTGCCGGTGTTTCCTATTCAGCTTTAACAGTAGTGCGGCAAATGGAAGCCGCCTCTAAAATCTAAGAGGCCACCGCACCGTGCCGTTTCCCTAGCGCAAAAAATAATTAATCGCGCGAGAGATGTAACTATCGCGCGATTAAATTTAGGCGGAACTACCCCGCAGGGGGTAAGTTCCGATTAAACGACGGCTGCACTAACTAATTGTTGTTACAAATCGTCGTTACAGCTACTCATGCTTAGCGATTTTAATTTTGAATGCCCTGCAAGTAACTTCAAGCGACCGTCCTAATTGAGACCTGGCGGTCTAACGCCACGTTCACCGATTTGCCCAGTAGACATCTCCAATAATTACGAAAAACAGGGCTGAAACCCTAATAATATCGTTCAAAATTTAGAATTTCTGGAGATGTCTAGTGCAATGTTTTGTTAAGCTGAGTCCTCGAAACGACCCTTCTGCTCCGCCCAATTCAGAAGTGCATCCAGAGCAGGGCACAAAGCCTGTCCCCACGCGGTCAGCCTATATTCAACCTTAGGCGGTACCTGCGGATAGATCTTTCGGATCACAATCCCGTCAGCTTCCAGCGTCTTTAATTGCTGGGACAGCATCTTTTGGGAGATGCCCGGAATAAGTTTCTCGAAATCAGAATAGCGCTGCACTTTGCCGTCGAACAAATGAAAGAGGATGACCAGCTTCCAGCGCCCTTCCAGCAACCGTATCACTTCTGCGACATCTGCCGCTGCCGTCGAGGGGGTGTAAACCTTTCTCATAGGTGTGCAACTTACTTTTTCGTGCGTTCTTGATTATTTGCAAGTCTAAGCAGAGAATTCTTGTACAGCAACTTTCCAGCAAGAGAAACAAAAATGAATCTGGAACTGGCTGAATCGATCGGCACCTATTTCGTCACCTGTAACGGCACAGACACTACCCGGATAACGGATTGTTTCACGCAGGATGCCGTAGTGTTTGACGAAGGCAAGACTCATCGAGGGCATGGAGCGATTCAGTCGTGGCTTCAGGAGTCGCGGAAAAAATTTGAATATTGTACAGAGCCAATTAGCACCGCTCAAGTGGGAGAGTCTGTGACAGTCGTTGCCAAAATCACCGGGAATTTTCCCGGCAGCCCGATACAACTCCGTCACTCTTTTCAACTTAAAAGTGGCAAAATCCAATCTCTGGAGATTAACTGATGTCTATGAATTTAGAACTGAACGGGAAACGAGTATTGGTTACTGCTGGCACCAAAGGAATTGGTGGAGCCGTTGTCACTCTCTTTCAAGATTGTGGAGCCAGTGTGCTGACTGCGGCACGAGTCCGCCCTCGCTCCTTTCCAGAAAAACTGTTTATCTCCGCCGATCTGACGACCCTAGAGGGATGTAACGCTGTGGTGGACGCCGTTAACGAACGTCTTGGTGGCGTAGATATCATCGTTCATGTGTTGGGTGGTTCATCAGCACCGGCTGGCGGTTTTGCGGCACTCGACGATCGAGAATGGCAACAGGAATTGAATCTCAACCTTTTTCCCGCAGTACGCCTAGACCGCGCCCTACTGCCCGGAATGGTGACGCAAGGGGAGGGGGTAATTATCCATGTCACATCAATTCAACACCAGCTTCCCCTGCCGGACTCAACCACTGCTTATGCGGCAGCCAAAGCCGCGCTTTCAACCTACAGCAAAAGCTTGTCTAAAGAAGTCGCGCCAAAAGGTGTACGAGTCTTGCGCGTGTCTCCGGGATGGGTAGAAACCGAGGCATCCGTGGCTTTAGCCGAACGCCTTGCCCAACAAGCAGGCACCGATTACGAAGGAGGCAAGCGGATCATTATGGAATCGCTGGGTGGCATTCCACTCGGGCGACCATCAACACCGGCTGAAGTGGCAAATCTGATCGCGTTTTTGGCATCACCGCGCGCAGCGTCTATTACCGGTACAGAACACGTGATTGACGGAGGAACTGTCCCAACAGCTTAACCGGAACTTCCCCCGTATGCGGGGGAGTTCCGTTTAGGGAACAGTCAACAGTCAACCATCATTCCGGTGTCACCGGAATTGATATCAACTACATTCTCTGACTACTTGATAGAAATCTTTGCGCCCACAGCTTCAAGCTGTTTCTTCAGTTCTTCAGCAGCATCCTTAGCAATAGCTTCTTTAACTGCTTTCGGTGCGGCTTCTACCAAATCTTTTGCTTCCTTCAGGCCCAGACCAGTAATTGCGCGGACTTCCTTCAGAATTGCGATTTTTTTGTCAGCAGGAACTTCTTCGAGCATGACAGTAAACTCGGTTTGCTCTTCTACTGCTTCAGGAGCGGCACCACCACCCGTACCAGGCATCATCATCATGCCGCCTACAGGAGCAGCAGCGCTGACGCCGAAAGCTTCTTCAATTTGCTTGACCAATTCAGAAGCTTCGAGCAAAGTCAGAGACTTAAGTTTATCCAAGATTTCATCAGTTGCTGTAGACATTTTTTGAACTCCTAGTTCGATTGTAGATTTGGAATTTGAGACTTTCGATTGGTCATTAATTGTTAGTTTCTAGTCTCCAGTTATCAGTTTGTTTCTCAAAACTAACGACTTATGACTCACGACTAATTACTAATGACTTACACAGATGCGCTTTCTGCTACTGCTTCTGCTTCTGCTTCTGGTTGTGCTTCTGCTGCTACTTCTGCTGAATCGCCGTCTTTTTCAGCATAAGCTTTAAGACCGCGAGCGATCGAAGTAGGAACTTGATTGATACCCACAGCCAACTTGGTTGCGACACCGTTGATAGCGCCAGCAATTTGAGCCATGAGTTGTTCTTTGGACGGCAGATCGGCTAATGCTTTAACATCAGCTTCTTTCAGCACCCGTCCTTCCATCACGCCGCCGCGAAGTTCAGTCTTCTTAGAGACTTTTTGGAATTCTTGGTAAGCTTTAATCGCGCCGCCAATATCTTCTTGCACGAACACAAACGCCGACGTACCAGTCAGCAATTCCTGTATCGGCTGCCAGGTTTCGTTGCCTTCAACCGCAATTCGCATCAGCGTGTTTTTTGCCACTTGGCAACTGCTGCCTTTCGGACGCAAACGCCGACGCAAATCTGTGATTTCAGCAACAGTTAAGCCCGTGTAGTCAATCACGATCGCCAGTTGAGATTCGCTCAAGGTTTGCTTGAGGTCTGCAATAATCTCATTTTTTACTGCTAAAGTTTTGCCCATACTTATTTCACCTCCTTTTAGGATCGAAAACTGCCCGTCAAAAACCCCGACCTTCGAGCCGGGGCAGAGAATTAAAAATTAACAAGTCAGAATTAAAAATAGAAAATTTCTAATCTTTGAGTCTTGAGTTTTTATTTCTTCAGCCTCGGCAGGAAATTAAGCGGTCGGCACCTGCGGTCTTCAGCTTATTGATTTTTGATTAGGCTATCACCAGAAGGCAGATATTAGCCGAGGTCTGGTGTAAGTCTTGTCAGAGATTTACACAGACAGCCGAAGCTGTCTTTTACCTTCTGCCTTCTGCTTAATTCTGTACTAGGCAGCGTCAATTTTCGTATCGCGCAGAGCACTGATATCGACTTCGATCGACGGGCCCATTGTTGCGGATACGTACAAACTGCGCCAGTAGCGACCTTTTGCACCAGAAGGACGGTTGCGGTCAACAGTTTCTTGCAAAGCATGAAGGTTGACCAGCAAATCTTCCGCTGAGAAAGCTGCCTTGCCAAACATAACATGAACGATGCCAGTTCGATCGGCACGGAATTCTAGTTTACCACCTTTAAACTCGTTGATCGCCTGAGCAATGTCAGTCGTCACCGTGCCACCTTTGGGAGAAGGCATCAAACCGCGCGGGCCCAACAACCGACCCAATTTTGCTACCAACGGCATTACGTCTGGGGTAGCAATCAGGCAATCGAAGTCCATCATGCCCTTCTGAATTTCATCGATCAACTCTTCAGAACCAGCAATATCCGCGCCGGCATTCAGAGCTTCTTTAACTTTTTCGCCCTTAGCAATCACCGCAATTCTGACTACTTGACCAGTTCCTTTTGGTAGCGATACAGTTGTCCGCAACTGTTGGTCAGTATATTTCGGGTCAATTCCCAAACGGATGTGAGCTTCAGCAGATTCGCCAAACTTAGCGGTTGCTGTTTCTTTCAAAAGTTGCAGAGCTTCCAGCGGTAGATAAGGTCTCTCTTCAACTTTCTTTTGAAGTTCTTGCAGTCTTCGCGATACTTTCTTTGCCATTGTTGTTTTTTGGGGTTAGTCGATTTTAGATTTTAGATTTTAGATTTTAGAATTGAGCCGTTTTGGTCATTTCAAATCTAAAACATTTGCGATTCCTAGCGAAGCTTTGCTTCTCCCCCTGAATCGATCGATTTTGGATTTTGGATTTTGGATTGAAGATTTTACCTTCAAAATCAGGAATTTTGGATTAGCAATTTGGAACTTGGACTAGGAAAACTCTTCCTTCTTCCTTCTTCCTTCTTCCTTCTTCCTTCTTCCTTTAATCCGCGATCGCCACGCCCATATTTTTAGCCGTTCCTGCCACAATTTTCATAGCAGCCTCAACATCATTAGCATTGAGGTCAGGCATTTTGGTTTCAGCGATTTCTCGTAACTGAGCCTGTGTAATCGTCCCTACTTGCTTGCGGTTAGGTTCTCCCGAACCTTTAGCAATGCCAGCGGCTTTTTGAATCAAAACCGACGCCGGCGGAGTTTTGAGAATAAACGTAAAACTGCGGTCTTCAAAAACCGAAATTTCTACCGGAACCACCAGACCTGCTTGGTCTGCGGTTCTAGCATTGTACTCCTTGCAAAACATCATAATATTGACGCCGTGCTGACCCAGGGCTGGGCCGATCGGAGGAGCTGGGTTGGCTTTTCCCGCCGTAATCGCCAACTTAATTACTGCAACAACTTTCTTTGCCATTAGTTAGTTCTGTTTCTGAACCTGATTGAACTCCAATTCTACAGGCGTATCGCGCCCAAAAATCGAGAGTAAAACTTTGAGCTTGTTTCGTTCCGGGCTAACTTCAATCACATCACCTTCAAAATCTTTAAACGGCCCGGAAAGTACCACAACGTGGTCTCCAGCAGACATCGATACTTTGACAACTGGTTCTGATTCCTGAGCGTTTCTGAAGATCCGTTCTACTTCCGAATGACTCAGAGGTAGCGGTTTGACGTGACCCCTGCCGCGCCCGTAGCGGCGTTTCTGCTCTGCCCCGACAAAATTAATTACATTCGGGGTATTCTTGATCACCTGCCACGTATCCTCGTCCATAAACATACGGATGAGTACGTAGCCGGGAAAGATTTTTTCATCTGACTGCCGCCTGGAACCGTCTTTGCCGACTTTGATCGCCGGAGTTTGCGGAATTTCGACTTGAACGATGCGATCGGCAACATCCAAAGTTTGAATCCGCTGCTGCAAGTTTGCCTTCACGCGCTTTTCGCAGCCAGAGGCAACTTGAACAGCATACCAGCGAGCATCAATCTCCGGCACCTCTGGCGATGCTGCCTGTCCCGTCGCTTCTGTGGAATACTCAGATTCTTCTGATGCAAAAGTCATGGCCCAAACACCTTTCCCGCGCCCCAGTTAAAGAAATTATCCACCAAATAGATCAGGCTTGCTGAGAGGATTACCATCAAAAGCACGGCCAAAGACTCGCTGATTAGCTGCTGCCTGCTGGGCCAAACCACTTTGTCGAGTTCTTCTCTAGTTTCCTTAAAAAAACCCGCAGGGTTAAACCCAGGCGCCGTTATTTCTTGAGTTTCTTGAGCTTCGTCTTTTTTCGCCACGATTCAATCCCCCTTGCGATTTTAGATTTTAGGTTTTAGATTTTAGATGGTGTGAGTGGCCCGCGGCTCTCAGATTTTGTGACACTAACCACTTACGCCCAAGTCCCAAATCTCTAATCTAAAGCCACGACTTTTTTACAAGCCCAACCAATCAACGGCGTAAATGCCGATCGCCGAAACCGACGATCGAAAAGCCACACCGAGCATTTGTTGATGGCATTTTTTGCGAACCGCCCACAAAAACTAATTCTACCCGAAAGTTTGCGGTTTTGACTGTTGCCAGCCAATAGTCCGGGCGCTTTCGGGCAGAATTTAAAGTTTGGTGATTCAGCGCGCCCTGGAGGACTTGAACCCCCGACATCAGGTTTTGGAGACCTGCGTTCTACCAACTGAACTAAGAGCGCACAGGTGAGGTTGCTGAAATTCGCTTAACCTCTAGATTTCTATTTTAACACAGTGCGCTCGTAAATGGAAAACTTTTTTTTGATTTTTTTCAATTTCCCATGAACCATGAACCAAGGGAAAGCAGGGTGCATTCCTACAGGGAGCGATCGAACCGCTGTTTGACGCGAGTAGCTTTGCCCACCCGATCGCGCAGGTAGTAAAGTTTTGCTCTGCGGACTTTCCCGCGGCGCATCACTTGGATCGTGGCGATGCGGGGCGAGTGAATCAAAAACACCCGTTCCACTCCGACGCCCTGAAACACGCGGCGGACGGTGATTGTTTCATTAATCCCGCCGTTGCGCATGGCAATCACAGTCCCTTCGTAGGGCTGAACCCGTTCTTTGTTACCCTCTTTAATTTTCACGCCGACTCGCACTGTGTCGCCCACGTAAATTTCGGGGAGTTGTTTATTAAGTTCTTGCTTGACTCTATTTATTTCTTCCGTTTCGATAGAACGGATTATTTCTGCGCCTTTCATGGGATTTACCAAAACTCACAATCCCTTATCATATATCGAAATGCCCGTTTTATGTCAAAAAATTTCTATGTTAGATAGCTCTGGGGTCGTATTTCTGCAACTGGGGGCAATGGCTGCACTGGCCTTGTACGTCGCCGCCAACTTGGGGGCAAACGATGTCGCTAACTCGATGGGGACATCCGTAGGCTCGAAGGCGCTAACGCTGCGGCAGGCAATAATTGTTGCAGGCATACTGGAATTTTCCGGCGCAGTGCTGTTCGGCCAAGGAGTTTCCGAAACTCTGGCAACAGGAGTTGTGAATGCAGATGTGTTCTCTACTCAGCCGCAAGTATTTTTAATCGGGATGGTGTCAGTGCTGATAGCTTGCGGGATCTGGCTGCAAATCGCTACCAGTCGAGGTTTGCCGGTTTCTTCATCTCATGCAGTGGTGGGCGCGATCGCGGGTTTTAGCTGTGTTGCAGCCGGAATTAATGCAGTTGATTGGCGAACCATCGGCACGATCTCCCTAACTTGGGTGGCGACACCGATCGCCAGCGGTGCTTTAGCAGCGCTATTTTACAGTGGGGTGAAGTATTGGATTCTCGATCGGCCAGATCCTCTATCTCAAATGCGCGAGTGGATACCTTGGCTGAGTGCAGCAATGCTGAGCGTATTTGGCATAATTGTACTGCCGTCTGTTGTGAATGTGGCTTTGGTGCAGACAGGGGCGATCGCCCTAGCGCACGATCGATTTGGCTGGAATCTTCCAACTCACGATATTGTCATTGGCATCGGAAGTATTGGGGCGATCGTCCTGACACTCAATAGCTGGAAAAAATTAGAATCAGTTGAGAAGGAAGAAGGCAGAGGGGAGAAAGCAGAAGGAATAAGTACAAACTCCTCCCCCACTCCGACACTCCGTCACACTCTCATCGAGCAACAAATGGCGAGATTTCAAGTCTTGAGCGCCTGTTTTGTAGCATTTTCCCACGGTTCCAACGACGTAGGAAATGCAGTTGCTCCCCTAGCTGCGATCGCCTACATCCGGCGCACAGGTTCCTTTCCCTCAGGAGATTTCAGCGTTCCCCTGTGGATTTTAGTCCTCGGAGGCGCAGGAATAGTCATCGGTTTAGCCATCTGGGGTAAAAATGTAATTGCCACAGTCGGCGAAAAGATCATCGAACTCCAACCAAGCGGCGGATTTTGCGCGGAATTAGCCACAGCCACCACAGTCTTGCTAGCATCTCGCTTCGGTTTGCCAGTTTCCACATCCCACGCTTTAGTCGGTGCAGTTGTCGGAGTCGGGCTGATCAAAGCTTGGAAAACAGTACGCTTGGAAACTTTGCTGTCAATTGGTTCGGCTTGGCTGGTGACAATTCCGATCGCAGCAGGTTTGGGTGCTAGCATTTTCACCATCGCCCAATGGATTGTGCGATTTTAGATTTTAGATTGAGGCATTTCAGAACAGTCATCACTCAACGATCGCGGATGGAGGGTGCAACCGGAATCGATCTAACTCATCTGCGTTAATCTTTGTTTATCTGCCCTCATCTGCGGTTAAAAAAAGAGAATGTATTAACCGCAGATGACAAGGGATTGACGCTGATTCACGCAGATGAATATCGGATTCATGACTAATAGCGCTTTCGCACATCAAACCCGGTTGCGGCACGCCAGCACGCGGGTTCCTCAATCACTTAATTCCTTCTCCAAGCAATGCTTTAGCTGTTGAGCCAGCACCTTGACACAGGGCTTTCTCAGCATAGTCAGGTGATTCCCAGGAACTTTAATCACCTCTACTTTTTGGGCCGTTAATTCGCTCCAGCCAAGAGTCGGATCTTGATGATTCATGCTTAGCTGTTCCCTCGATCTAAACAGAGTAATTCGCTGCGGATAAATTTTCGGTCGATAGCTGAGAGTTGCTTGACTATTAGCCTGAAATACAGTAAACATCGAGGGAATTGCCAGCTCGCGCCAGCTCCGTTCTTTTGACTCCTGAGATAGAATGCTAACCATAACGGCCTGTTTCCAATTCCAGCGATGCAAAAAATTAGCTGCCAAATTAAGCATCTTATTTAATTTCGGAAATTTGGCCGCAATACCGCCACTTTGAACATTTTCTGCAGCAGCCACCAAGCGAAAATAATCTACTACAAAAGGCCAGATAGAGCGAGAAACAGTAGTCATAATAAACTTGCAACCGTCCCAAAAAGAAGGTTTGTTAGCAGAAACCGGCGCTAAAGTATCCAGCACAGCAAGTAAAGCCACTTCATCCCCCGCTGCGAGCAACTGTTGAGCCATCTCAAAAGCAACCAAACCTCCAAAAGACCAGCCTCCTAAAAAATAAGGCCCTTTTGGTTGAACGGTACGCAAGGCTGCGATGTAGTCAGCCGCCATGTCTTCAATGCTAGTTAACGGAGAACTTTCGCCGTCAATCCCCTTTGGTTGCAGCCCGTAAAACGGTTGATTTTCTCCTAGCTGAAATGCTAACTCGACATAAGGAAACACGACGCCAAAGATGGGATGGACGCAGAAGAATGGGGGATTTTTACCGCGAGGCTTAATTGCAACTAAAGGCGACCATTCCAGAGAATTTGTTTCTGAAGATAGCGAATCGGCTAAACCTTCTATTGTTGGATTTAAAAAAAGAGCAGACAGCGGCAACTCGCGCTCAAATTGCTGGTTAATCTCATTGATGAGGCGGATTGCCAGCAGGGAATCTCCACCCAAATCGAAGAAGTTGTCGCGAATGCCAACGCAATCTGCGTTGAGGATTGTGGCCCAAATTTGGGCGAGGGTTGACTCGGTTGGTGTGCGAGGTGCAATGCAGCTCTTATCTATTGAATTGCTAACTAGATTGCCCGGTACAGGTAGGCGCAGGCGGTCAATTTTGCCATTGGGAGTTAGGGGCAGAAAATCCATCGCCACAAAAGCATTGGGAATCATGTAATTGGGCAGTTGTTGTTTGAGGAAATTGCGTATTTCCCCGGGATTAAGGGTCTGATTGTGATTGGGGACGACATAAGCAACTAGGCGTTTGTTGCCAGACAAATCATCCACAGCAACCGCCGCTGTTTCTTTGACTGCTGGATGCTGAACCACCAGCGCTTCAATTTCTCCCAATTCTATTCGATAACCGCGAATTTTTACCTGTTCGTCTGTGCGGCCTAAAAACTCAATATTGCGGTCTGGAAAATAGCGAGCTAAGTCACCAGTTTTATAAATTCTTTCTCCTGCTTTCTGGCTAAACGGATTAGCAATAAATCGCTGGGCGGTTAATTCGGGGCGGTTCAGGTAGCCTCGCGCCAATCCCCTGCCGCCGATGTACAATTCACCGGGAATTCCAACGGGTACAGGCTGTAAATTTTCATCTAAAATATAGAGTTGAGTGTTAGCTATTGGGCGGCCGATTGGCGGTTTTTTACAATCGCCAATTGCGGCCAGACTTGACCAGACTGTCGCTTCTGTAGGGCCGTAAGCGTTAAAAAATCTGCGCCGGGAAGCCCAGCGTTTAACAATATCCGGGGAACAAGATTCGCCAGCACAGATGATTGTTTGCAGTGCGGGAAGCTCGGCGTTTGGAAGGACAGCTAGCAGCGAGGGCGGGAGGGTAGCGTGGGTAATAGCATTGTCCTGCAAAAATTGGATTAATGTTTGTCCGGGCAACAAAGATTCTTTCTTGGCACAGTAAAGTGTTGCTCCGGTTCCCAAGGCCATGAGAATCTCAAAGATTGAGGCATCAAAACTCAGGGATGCGAATTGCAAAATGCGGTGATTTGAGTTTAAGTTAAAAACTTCAAGTTGAGCTAGGACTAAGTTGTAGAGTCCCCGATGTTCGATTAAAACGCCTTTGGGTTTTCCGGTTGAACCAGATGTGTAAATGACGTAGGCTAGGTTTTCTGGTAGGATATTTGTAGTTGGGTTTTCTGGGCTTTGTCGGGCGATAATTTCTCTGTCGGAGTCCAAACACACTACTGAAAAAACTCCGTAATTTTCCGGCTGCGTCAAGTTTTTTGCTAAGTGCTGCTGAGTTACCAAAATCGACACCTGAGCATCTTCTAACATGAAGTTAAGTCGCTCTTGAGGATAAGTTGGATCTAAAGGCAGGTAGGCTGCGCCTGCTTTGATAATGCCAAGCAATCCGACGATCGCATCTAAGGAACGTTCTACACAAAGGCCCACTAAAACTTCTGGTGCTGCTCCCAATTGCTGCAAGTAACGTGCAAGTTGGTTGGCTTGGCTGTTGAGTTGGCGGTAGGTTAACTGCTGGTTTTCAAAGACGGCGGCGACAGCATGGGGCGATCGCGCGACTCTATCTTCAAATAGCTGATGGAAACACTGGTTTTGCGGATAATCTCTGTGAGTTTCATTCCAATCGATTAATAATTGCTGGTATTCTGGCGCTGTCAGCAAAGCCAAGTCGTTGAGGTGCTGTTTGGGATTGGCAACAATGGCTTCGAGCAGCGTTTGAAAATGTCCCGCCATGCGCGCAATTGTGCCGCTATCAAATAAGTCTGTGCTGTAGATAAATTGCCCTTGAATACTTCCTGCATTTTCCCACAAGTGGCACTCTAAATCGAGCTTGGCGGTTCCCGCGTCAAAGTCGATCGCCTCTCCAACGATCCCCGGCAATTCTAGCGCTGCTACAGGAGTGTTTTGCAGGCTGAAACTAACTTGAAACAGGGGGTTGCGACTCAACTCGCGATCGGGGTGCATTTCCTCAACCAGCTTCTCGAAGGGCAAATCTTGGTGGGCGTAGGCTGCCATTGCGACGTTTTTTACCCGATGCAATAGTTCCCGAAAAGTTGGATTTCCTGATAAATCTGCACGCAGCACTAAACTGTTGACAAAAAAACCGATTAATGCTTCTACTTCGCTCAGGTTGCGATTGGCGATCGGCGTTCCTACTGCAATATCTACTTGTCCTGTATAGCGGTACAGCAAAGTTTGAAAAGCGGCTAGTAGAGTGATAAATAAAGTCGCGCTTTCTTGCTGGCTCAATAACTTTAGCGCCTCGCTCAAAGCAGGTGATAGTGTTATAAATTGTTTAGCGCCGCGGTAGGATGAAACGGCTGGTCTTCGCCTGTCTGTTGGTAGATTGAGTGTGGTAATTCCGTTTAACTGCTGCCGCCAATAAGCTAACTGGGTTTCTAATACTTCGCCCTGCAACCATTGGTGCTGCCATTCTGCAAAGTCGGCGTACTGCACGGGCAGTGCTGGTAAGTGCGAGAGCCCATTTTTTACAAATGCTGTGTAGAGCGTTCCCAGCTCTCGAATTAGCACTCCAATCGACCAACCATCAGCCACAATATGATGTAAATTCAGCAACAATATATGTTCTGTGTCACTGAGTTGTAACAGCGTTACTTTAAATAACGGCCCGGCGGCTAAATTGAAAGGGCATTGCGCTGCATCGGTTGCGAGTTGCAGCGCTGCGGTTTGCTGCTGATTTGGCGAGAGATTTTGTAAGTCGATTGTGGGGAGAGATACGGTTAAAAAGGGAGCAATAACTTGTACGAGTTCCCCTTCCAAAAGCGTAAAAGTGGTGCGTAAAGTTTCGTGCCGCTGCACAATTTCATTGAAGGTTTGCTCTAAGGATCTTAAGTTGAGCGAACCTGTTAAACGGAGCGCTGTTGAAACATTATAGAAAGGATTACCCGGTGCTAATTGATTGAGGAACCAAAGCCGCTGCTGAGCAAACGATGCTGGAAATACAAAAACTTCTGTTTCTTGCTGCATATTTATCGAAATTGCATCCTGTTCAACAGCCATCCTTTTCATTTACTTTCTCCATTCAACATCTTGCCCAAGCCAAAAACCATCTTAAAATTATCTGCGTTTATCAGCGTTAATCTGCCCTTCATCTGCGGTTGCTCTATCAATCAAAAAATTATGCAATAGGTCCATTAAAAGATGATAGCTTCCGCCGCCGACTATCGCGCGAAATCGGCACTAAAGCCGGAGCATCACTTTTAGCATTCTTATCTTTTAAACTTTCCACAATCTTAGATAATTCTGCAATTGTCGGCGCTTCAAAAACCCGGCGCAAAGGCAACTCTACCCCGAAAGCATCTCGCACTCTAGAAACAAGCTGAGTCGCCAGCAGCGAATGGCCTCCCAATTCAAAGAAATTGTCCCGGATACCCACTCGCTTTATCCCCAAAACCTCAACCCAAATTTTCACTAAAACTTCCTCAATAGAAGTCTGAGGCGCAACATAACCGCCAGCCCATTCTAACTTAATCGGCTCCGGTGCAGGCAAAGCGAGGCGATCGACCTTTCCGTTAGCCGTCACAGGTAGCGACTCCAGCACCACAAAAGCCGACGGAACCATATATTCCGGCAGTTTTTCTGCTAGATAAGCCTGCAACTGTGGCACTAATTTACGCGCTGCTTTAGCTTGTAAGGGATTGTTAGCATAAGAGCGCCAAGGACGCAAGTTATCGCTTCTGGTTTCTCGCACAAAATCTCTGGTTTCGCCCCGTGCAAACACTACATCGTAGCGCCCTTGACTGTCGGAATTAAACCAACTAATATTAACATTATACGGAACTTCCAAAGCATACCACGCTTCTGGATCTACTCCTAAATCCTCGACTTTTTCCACGGCTTTCTGCAACTGACCTGCTGTGGGAAATTTATCGACAACAGACAGCAATTCTGCCGCCTTAACTGCTGCCATTACCCGCGCATTAGGCACATTAGCAATTCTTAAAACATCGAGTTGATTTCCCAATAATATTTGTTGCACCTTGGTAACAGTCAGATTCTGATTTTCAGCCGACCAATCCAGCCGTTTTTCTGCGCCCCACTCCCCTTGTGGCGATGATTTTGGGCGTGCTGTTTCCGACGCCATATGCAAAATAGCATTGTACCGAAAATTAGTTAACTCATTGTAATAACTACCGCGAATTAATTGAATCTCTACGCCACCAATCTGCGGAAAGCGGTGCTTTAATGCGCTAAAAAAATCTGGTTCAATAACTAACTCTGTTTCTTGAAAAATTTGCATTTGTACTCGCTGCTGCAACTGTTCGCCAGAGAGAGAAGGTTCGGCTTGATACAGTTGTACCGAAGCGTGAAAAGCTTCCAGCAACGGCAAGCTGCGGACATCTCCGATGAATATAAAGCCGCCGGGAGCAGTTGCTTTCACTGCACCTTCTAGCACCTGCACGAGATAGTCGATATTCGGGAAATATTGCACGACAGAGTTGAGAATTACTGCGTCAAAAGCTGCTGTCTCTACTCCTTCAAAGTCTGTCGCCATTTTCTGAAGCAGCGTTACATTAGCTAACTCTTGATTTGCCAAGTGCTGCTGAATATACTTGAGCGAAATAGGTGAAAAGTCTGTTCCGCAATATTGAGTGCAGCGAGGCGCAATCTGGAACAGCAACAAACCTGTGCCGCAGCCAATTTCTAACACTCGGCTCGGCTGCAAAGCTAAAATTTCGGCGGCTTGATTGTTCGCCCAGTCGCGCATCTGTTCTGCTGGGATTGGCTGATTAGTATAACTGCTATTCCAGCCGACAATATTAAATGTTGGATCTGAGTCAACAGCAGGTTGATTGTAAGTTTCATTGTAGAGCATTTGCCACTGCAAAACCTGTTCGTCCTGCAATTGCATTATTTGGTTTTTTTCGCGGGCAACGCTATATTCTGCATTCAGGGCAATATAAGCTACTAAACGTTTATCTCCCTGTCCATCTTCCGAAGCTATTGCTACAGTTTGCTGCACCGCCGGATGTTGAGTTAATAGTGTCTCGATTTCTCCTAATTCGATGCGGAAACCGCGAATTTTTACTTGTTCGTCAATGCGTCCTAAAAATTCCAGGTTGCGATCGGCTCTGTAGCGCACTAAGTCGCCGGTTTTGTAAATGCGCTCTCCTGAATTTGGTTTAAAAGGATTGACAATAAATCGTTCTGCGGTTAAATCTGGGCGGTTGAGGTAGCCGCGAGCGAGTCCGTTTCCGCCGATGTACAATTCGCCAACAACGCCGATCGCCACTGGCTGCAAATATTTGTCTAATATGTAGATTTGAGTGTTAGCAATGGGGCGGCCAATTGTCGGGGCGATGTCTGTTTGCTCTGTTACAGGAATATAACCGGAAGTTGTGACGACGGTGTTTTCGGTTGGGCCGTAATTATTTACTAGCTTAAATGGATGGGATTTTAAAGGATGTTGTTGCAGTTTTTCGCCGCCTGTGAGCAAGATTCGCAACGCTGTTGTTGGAGGCCAATCTAATAGCAAAACTTTCTCGGCTAAAGGTGTTGGCAAAAAGCTAATGGTGATCGCGTTTGATACTAACCAGTTTTGCAGTTTTTCAGGATCTCGCCTGATGTCATCTTCTGGAAAGTAGATGCTAGCTCCCGCGGCGAGATAAGGCCAAATTTCCCACCCGCAAGCATCAAAGCCGATCGCAGCAATTTGCGTTGCTCGATCGCCCGCTGACACCCCAAACTCTCTTTGATGCCAAAAAACGAGATTTAACAAGCTCCCGTGCTCAATTTCCACTCCTTTCGGCTTTCCCGTGGAGCCGGAGGTGTAAATCGCGTAAACCAGATTTTCGGCTGTGGCTGCGCTGGTGGGATTGTCGGCGATTTCTTGGGAAATCATCTCCCAGTCTGTGTCTAGAAAAACAACCCTTGGATGGTGAATTTTATCATTTGACTGTGTTTCTAAATTTTGCACTTCGCCATCATCCACCAGGGAATAAATTCCCTGGCTCATAGCTGAAGTCGGCTGAAGCCGACTGGAAACTTGTCCTCCTTCAGTCGTCTTTAGACGACTTTCGCTATTAGACAGGGAATTTATTCCCTGGCGGGTAAGCAATACTGACACTTGAGCATCTTTTACCATAAAGCTCGATCGCTCAGCAGGATAGCTCGGATCTAAAATTAAGTAAGCTCCTCCCGCTTTCAGGATACCCAACATCCCCACGATCAGATCGAGCGATCGCCCGCAGCAAAGCCCGACTAAAACTTCCGCCCCAACCCCCATTTTTTGCAAATAACGTGCTAGTTGGTTGCTGCGGAGATTTAGCTCTCGATAGGTGACTCGCTCATCTCCAAATACCAGCGCCACCGCATCCGGTGTCCGATCGGCCTGCATTTCAAATAGCTGATGGATGCACAAGTCTTGCGGATTATCCGCCTGAGTATTGTTGCATTCAACTAACAAATGATAGCGCTCTTTGGCGCTCAAATATTGCAAGTTGGCAATTCGCTGTTCGGGATTTTTCACAATGCTTTCTAACAAGGCTTGAAAATGCCCGAGCAGGCGGGTAATCGTAGCTTCATCAAATAAATCGGCGCTGTAAATAACCATGCCGCTGATGCCCTCCGAGCTATCAACCCACAGCTTATTGCTGGGCGATTGGTTGCTTCCCGAGCTGTTGGGCGATCGCTCCCACAAATGAAACTCCAAATCAAACCGCGCTGTACCCACATCTAACTGCTGCGGGCTGAGTGTTAATTCTGGCAATTCTAACCGATTCCCCGGCGCGTTTTGCAGAGCAAACGCCACCTGAAATAAAGGATTTTGGTTCAACGCGCGATCGGGGTGCAGTTCTTCTACTAACTTCTCGAACGGCAAATCTTGGTGAGCGTAAGCTCCTAATGCTACCTCTTTGACTCGGTTTAAAAGTTCCCGAAAAGTTGGATTTCCCGACAAATCTGTACGCAACACCAAACTGTTGACAAAAAACCCGATTAATGCTTCAATTTCACTGCGGTTGCGATTGGCGATCGGCGAACCTACAACAATATCTTCTTGCTGCGCGTAATGGTAAAGCAACGTTTTAAAAGCTGCCAGCATTGTCATAAACAGCGTCACTCCTTCGCGCTGGCTCAACGTTTCTAAAGCCTCGCTCAGTTGTTTTGACAGTTGCAAAAATTGCCTTTTGCCTCGGTAACTTTGAATTGCTGGTCTGGGTCTATCCGCCGGCAAATTTAGCATAGAAATGCCGTTTAACTGCTGTCGCCAGTAAGCAAGCTGCGTTTCTAAAACTTCCCCTTGCAGCAATTCGCGCTGCCATTTTGCAAAATCAGCGTACTGGATCGACAAAGCCGGTAAAGGCGAAGGTTTTTCGCTAGCAAATGCCGTGTAAAGCGCGCCTAATTCCTGAATTAGCACTCCGATAGACCAACCATCGGAGACAATGTGGTGCATATTCAGCATTAGTAAATATTCGGCATCATCTAACTGCAATAATGTGACTCGCAGCAACAAGTCATTGGACAAATTGAAAGAGCGTTGAGCTTCCTCAGCGGTGAGCCTGTTTGCTTCAGTTTGTCGAGATTCCTTTGGCAAGTTTCGCAAGTCCACTACATTAATCGGGAGATGGAAAGCAGCACCTATTCTCTGAACAGGTTGGCCCGAAACTACTGCTAAAGTCGTGCGTAAAGCTTCGTGGCGGCGCACAATTTCATTGAAGGTTTGTTGCAGCGCCGAAAAATTGAGCGAACCTGTCAAACGCAATGCTGCGGGAACATTATAAAAAGGATTGTTCGGGACTAATTGGTCGAGAAACCACAAGCGCTGCTGTGCAAAGGAAAGCGGTAGATTTCCTTCCCGCCCCATCGGAACAATCGGTGTAGGAGTGAAACTAGAAGTACGATTAGCTGCTTTTAAAAATAAAATAATTTCGGCTTTTTTCTGAGAAATTTTGGCGCGCAGTTCGGGTGTAATAATTCCTTCGGGAGCGTTGCAGCGCAGGATCTCGCCCTCAACAAAAATATTAATATCTAGACTGCGAAGGTAAGATAAAAACTCAACTAACTCCACCCTGACAGAATCTCTGGCATTTGGCGATGAACTCGATATTTTTGGCTCCGGCATTTTGAGTCATCCTGTCAATCGATTTTAGATTTTAGATTTTAGATTTTAGATTGAAGCATTGACCCCACAGATAAATTCGGGGGCTCCTTTATCGGATACAGGTTTTTTATTTCTGGACGGATGAATCCGGGGGCTTGTATCCTGGATGCTTTCGGTCATTACTTGGGCACATCAATAAAAGAAATTCCACCAGCGCACAAATTAAGAGCTTAACTTACCGCTTGCTTAGTGTGGCCTAACCTGAGTATGATTCTGTTTGAATCCGCAACCAAAATCCTACCCAAGGTTTCAGCTTATGCCGTTCATGCCCTTCAATTTCCTGTTCCTATGGCTGGTAGGACTGCTGTCCGTCGGGGTACTTGGCGGAGGTATATACATTGTCTATGAATGGTACATCGGCGCACTTGTAGGGATTTCCTACTTAGTCAGCGGAGTGTTGATGCTTCTTTGGTCTGTTGGCGGCCGCTTTATCAGTTTGCCGCTGTTCCGCCGCCCCGGTGCTGACGAACCCAAGCCTACGCGGACGGGTACGGTTCAGCGGGTAGAGAGGCCTGATGGCACTATTTTACAAGTAGAATTCTACGGCCCAGAGGACGGACAGCCGATTATTCTCTCGCACGGTTGGGGGCCGAACAGTATGGTTTGGTATTACGCGAAACGGCAACTAACCGATCGCTTCCGAGTGATTGTGTGGGATCTTCCAGGTTTGGGAAAATCCACTCGACCAAAAAACAGCGACTACTCCCTAGAAAAATTTGCCCGCGATCTCGAAGCCGTCATTGCCATAGCAGGAAATAAACCTGTTATCCTACTCGGACACAGCATGGGCGGCATGATTTCTCTAACATTCAGTCGGCTTTTCCCAGAACTTCTGGGTAGTCGAGTAGCTGGTTTAATTCTGGTAGATACGACTTATACTAATCCCGTCAAAACCGCTATTTTTAGCGGTTTATTACGCGCTTTGCAGAAGCCGCTGCTCCAACCTATCCTCTATCTCACCGCAGCTCTTGAACCAATTATGTGGGGAATGACTTGGCTGAGCTATCTCAATGGTTCACTGCACATCAGTGTAGAATTATCGGGATTTAAAGGCACTGAAACGCGCGGTCAATTAGAGTTTTCAGCTTTATTATCAGCCTTGGGTTCTCCCGGCGTTCTCGCTCGCGGGACACTGGGAATGCTCAAATTTGAGGAAACAAAAACTTTGCCATCAATTGACATTCCAGTATTGGTGATATGCGGTGATTCAGATATTGCCACTACCCCCCCAGCTAGCCTGCGAATGAAAGCAGAATTACCTCAAGCAGAGCTAGTTACTATCAAGCGAGGAGGACACATGGCATTAATGGAACATAACCAGCAGTTTGCAGAAGCTGTCAGGGCATTCTGCACTGAAATAGTGTAATCGGCGTACTAGGCGCACCATATTTCAATACGCTTAGGTTAAGGAAAATTGTAGCGAAAATGTTGGGCGGAGGGTTCGTTCCCTCGGCGCCCAACCTACGCACTGATTCGGTCTAGTTCCTAGACCTCTTTGTCACCCTCCCACCTTTAACTGAAAATGCGCTTGACGGCAGGAATACGAGCCAAAACGAAATAATCCAACAGCAGAACGGTGACGAGTGAAAGTCCTACAAGCGGGAAGGCAATCCCTGAAACAGCAACGATTGCGAGTGGCACTTTCCATCCCTGAACATGGGTGGGCATAGCTGGCGCACCGAGCCAACCCGTCCCTTTTGGACGACGCTGCCACCACATCACCCCACCACTGACTGAAAGCACAATCACAATTAACGCTGCAAACAACATCAGCAGTTGATTGCTCAATCCAAAATATTTGCCCATGTGAATGGAAGTTCCCATTTCTACGGCTTTGGGTATTAACCCGTAATCCTTCCACCGCACATCTGCTAACACTTTGCCACTGTATCGATCGATGTGCAGAGTGACTTCTTGCGCCGGATTATTGGGAAATACCGAAACCGTGTATACACCAGTTTGGGATTCTGGAAAACTAACACTAAATCCAGGGGGTGCGCCTTTTGCTTGGGCTAAAGTTACAACAGAATCTAGATTTACGGACGTATCCGCAGGAGTTTCCCTGATAATTTCGTTGTGTCCTGAATGATGCTCCTCTCCAGGCTTACTAGATTTGGGAATTGGTAATTGCTCTACTGCCCAAGGCACAATTAGATTGCCCTGTTGATTGAGTGAGCCTGTGAGTGTTGTCGATTGAGGCACGTTATCCCACATTTGTGCAGGATAGTGACTCGACAAACGAGCGAAGGTATGTCCCCAAAAACCTGTCCAGGGTAGTCCACTAATGATGAGAAAGCCAATTAGCAATACGCCATAAAATCCCGAAACGGCGTGTAAGTCCCGCCAAAATACCCGCTTATTCTGACTCCACAGACGCGGAATTAATGTTCCTAAAAAATTTACTTTGCCGCGAGGCAACCACAGATACAATCCCGTAATCAGCAGCACAAGCCCCCAACAAGAAGCAAGCTCTACTAAATAATCTCCCAATTTTCCGATCATCAGTTCGCCGTGAATCTTGCGTGCGATCGCTTGGAGATTATTATTTTCATCGCGATCGCCTAAAATCTTAGCCGTATAAGGATTCACGAAAACGGCTAGTGTTCTTTGATCTTTAGTCGCGATCGTCACTTCAGCACTACGATTAGACGCAACGCTCGGCGTAAATTTTGTTACTTTGGCATCAGGATAAGTTCGTTGAACAACTGCCACCTGTTGAGTATAAGGCATCACCACATCCGCAGGCTGCACAAACATATTCTGGTGATACATCGCAGCATCTAATTGCGGTTTAAACAGGTAAATGATGCCTGTGATTGACAAAATTAGCATGAAAGGAATAACAAACAAGCCTGCATAGAAGTGCCATCGCCAAACGGTGCGATAAAAACGATTACTGGGAGGTTCAGCAACCAGTGAAGGGTTCAAAACGCTGTTCAATTTACTCATTGTCGTTTGCCAAAATATCGAGAAAAAACCATTATGCTACACAAGTATGAAAAATGTCAAAAGACAGGCTGTTAAACAGAGTTGCTGCTTCTGAAGTTTTTAGCCGTCAGTAATCCTGATGAAGATTTATTCAACAGGGAAAGTAACTAAAGACCAGTATATTGCAATACCGTTCAGTTAAGGCTGCCTATCTTTTTTTAGCATAAGCGATGCTCAATCTTTACTCCATCAGGGTTTGATGAGGGTTGTCATCCGAGAGCATCTCATATTTGTAAAAAAACTTCTTTTGGCTCCTTCCTTCTTCCTCTTTCCTCCTGCCTCCTGCCTCAAAACTTAGATTTCTAGCTTGCCTGCAAAAGTGAGATGATCCCCACTTTTGGACGGTCATTTCACAAAACAATCAAAATCATCCCGCAATTATGTAAGCCCTTAAAATTGCACATCTTCTCGCTCATTTTTGTCGGTTCTAAGAGTATCCAAACCTTTCGCAGCCCAGCGCATTGTCTCAATGTATTTTGCCAGACTCGCCACAGTCGGAGCCTCAAACAAATTGCTGACCGATAACTCGACTTGCAAAGCGTCTCGGATGCGAGAAATCAACTGAGTTGCTAGCAGGGAATGCCCGCCTAGTTCAAAGAAATTATCGTAGATACTAACCTGCTGTTTTCCCAAAACTTTAGCCCAAATTTTCCCGATCGCCTTTTCGAGATCAGTCCGAGGCGCTACATAATTTTCTGTTATATCCTCGCTGTCTGTATCTAGATCGGGCAAGGCGCGGCGGTCTACTTTGCCATTAGGCGTCAGTGGCATATTCTCCAACACTGCATAAGTTGCAGGAACCATATATCCTGGTAACTTTTCTTTCAAAAATTGGCGCAGGTCACTTGACTTGAGATTTTGAGTTTCGGATTTTTCATTAAGGCCGTCAGGAATAACATAAGCTACCAAATGTTTATCGTCGGGGATGTCTTCCCTCACAATTACTACTGCTTCGCGCACTTGTGGATGCTGGCACAATGCCGCTTCAATTTCTCCCAATTCGATGCGGTAGCCGCGAATTTTTACTTGGTCGTCAACGCGGCCTAAAAACTCGATGTTGCCGTCAACCCAATAGCGGCCTAAATCACCTGTTTTATAAAGGCTAGAACCAGATTTATTGCTAAAAGGATTAGGAATGAATGCAGCAGCAGTTAAATCAGGCTGGTTGAGGTAGCCTTTCGCCAATCCGTCACCGCCGACGTACAATTGACCTATAACACCGATCGCCACCGGCTGCAAATCCGCATCGAGGAGATAAATTTGCGTGTTGGCGATCGGGCGGCCGATGGGGATAGATGTTGCGGTTTCGGGTACGTCTTGCACGCAATAATAAGCCGAAAATGTGGTATTTTCTGTAGGCCCGTAAACGTGAATTAATTTAGTGGTTGGCTGTTGTTTGAGAAGTTTTTTAACCCATCTCATATCGACCGCTTCTCCGCCAAACAGCAAGCAGCGCAGCGAATCAAAAGCTTGCGGTAAAACTCTGGCAATTTGTTGAAATAAGGCAGTTGTTAAAAACAAGACGGTGATGCCTTCTTGGCGCAGTTCTAAGGCTAAATCGTGAGGCGAAAGGGTAATATTTGTGCTAATTCCCACGAGTTGAGCGCCGTTAAGCAAGGCTCCCCAAATCTCGAATGTGGCTGCATCGAATGAAGCGTTTGATGCTTGGGCAATTTTATCGGTAGGTTCTATTTTTATATAGTTGGTGTTGAGTACCAGCCGATTTACTGCTTTGTGGGTGACAGCAACTCCCTTGGGTTTTCCTGTAGATCCAGATGTGTAAATAACGTAAGCTAGGTTGTCTGCTGTTGCGGTGTTGGCGGGATTTTCGGCGCTTTCTTTGGCGATGTGTTCCCAATCGCGATCGAAGTAAATCACCGAGTTTGAGAAGTCTCGGAAATTCTCAATCAATTTATCCTGAATTAGCAAGACTTTAACTTGAGCATCTTCCAGCATCAAGTTTAGCCGATCGCGCGGATAGCTCGGATCTAACGGTAGGTAGGCTCCTCCCGCTTTCAGTACAGCCAACATCCCGACAATTAGGTCGATCGATCGTTCTGCACAAAGCCCCACTAAAACCTCCGCCCCCACGCCCAGTTTTTGTAGGTAGCGCGCCAGTTGGTTGCTGCGACTGTTGAGTTCTCTGTAAGTGAGGTGCTGGCTGTCGAAAGTTAGGGCGACATCCTCCAGATGCTGCTGGGCCCGCTCTTCAAATAACTGATGAATGCACTTATTTTGAGGATAATCTGTCCGAGTATCGTTCCATTCTCTGAATAATTGATTCACTTCATCCTCGCTCAATAAAGGTAAGTTAGCGATTCTTTGTTCGGGATTAGCCACAATGCTTTCCAGCAGCGTTTTAAAATGCCTCAGCATTCGGGCGATCGTAACTTCATCAAATAAATCTGTATTGTACACAGCTAAGCCTCTGAGGCCTTCCGAATCTTCCCAATGTTCGCCGTATCTGCTCCTAAAATTATCGGAAGCTTCCCACAAATACAGCTCTAAATCAAAGCGCGTTGTTTGAGTCTCCAAAGGGAAAGAACTCAACTTTAATTCTGGCAATTCTAGCTCGTCCAGCGGCGCATTTTGCAGCCCAAATACCACCTGAAACAGCGGGTGGCGATTCAGCGATCGCTCTGGGTGCAATTCCTCGACTAGCTTCTCAAAAGGCAAATCTTGGTGAGCGTAAGCTCCCAGGGTTACTTCCCGCACCCGGCCCAAAAAATCTCGAAATGTCGGGTTTCCCGAGCAGTCTGTTCGCAGCACTAAAGTATTGACAAAAAAACCGATTAATGCTTCTATTTCGCTGCGGTTGCGATTGGCGATCGGCGAACCTACAACAATATCTTCTTGCTGCGAGTAGCGGTAAAGCAAAGTTTGAAATGCTGCGAACACTGTCATAAACAAAGTCGCTCCTTCTCGCTGCGAGAGCGCTAAAAGTGCGTCCTTCAGCTTTTTAGGCAGTTCTAAATATTGAGTTTTTCCCCGATAATTTTGCCTAGCTGGTGCAGGGCGATCCGTCGGCAAATTTAACACAGAAATTCCGTGCAATTGCTGCCGCCAATAAGTTAGCTGAGTTTCTAATACTTCACCTTGCAGCCATTCGCGCTGCCACTCGGCAAAGTCGGCATATTGAAGTGATAATTCTGGCAGGGGAGATGGCTGTCGATCGATCAAAGCTGTATAGATAACCTCCACTTCTCGAATTAGCACGCCGATCGACCAATCATCGGAGGCTATGTGGTGCATATTTAGCAAGAGAATATGCTCGGTCTCTGTCAGCCGCAGGATGGTTACTCGCATCAGCGGCCCGGTGGATAAATTGAAAGGGCGAAGAGATTCTGCTGCCGAGAGTTTATTTGCTTCTATTTCCCGTTGTTCAGGTGGCAAATTTTGCAAGTCTAATACTTTTAAATTAGTCTTGAAAGCGGGAGAGATTATCTGCACTGGTTGACCTGATACCGCTGCAAAAGTCGTTCGCAAAGTTTCGTGGCGCTGCACTATTTCGTTGAATGTTTGCTCTAAAGCTGTTAAGTTGAGGGAACCAGTTAAGCGCAGTGCTGTTACTACATTATAGAAAGGGTTTTCCGGTGCGAATTGGTCGAGAAACCACAACCGCTGCTGGGCAAATGATGCCGGAAAGACAAAGACTTCGGCTTCTGAGGAAATATTCAGTTTTTGTCGATCGTTTGTAAAGGAATTGTCATAAATTTCTGATGCCATATCTATTGCTCTTGGGGGATGAGGTGTGTTAATTTTTTGATGGCGCGGGGTGGCTTTTTGAGGGTGCGATCGCCTCTTAAAACTTTCGCGAGCAAAAGATCGGAACCTTTAATATAATAAATCTGGGTGCGGGAGTGCGAGAGAAAGGCGGGCAAAAGAAACCGGATTTTTGGCCGCAGCATCAAGTTATCCGTTGAGGGGCTAGGAGTGCCACCCCCCAATCAAATTTAGTAGCGGAACGGGCTCTTAGGCTTGTGATTCGGGTGCAATCGGGTGAGTTAGATGCGAGAATTTCCGGGATCAATCCGTGGAGAGGTCAAGCTGTAGTATGATTTTTAATTGCACAAAGTGTTCTTGAGGCGATTAAGAGCGGGATAGCTTTGCTTCACGCAATTTTCTCACATTTCTAGTTTAGCGACTACTATTGATTAAACAGTGTTCGCAATCTCTTAGATCAACTCACTATAACTTGCGACCTGATTTGGCAAAATACTTAAGAACACTGAACGTGCAGTTTAAATTAGAGGTTATGGGCTAATGGCGCAGCGGAACGTATACTCGTCAAAGGGCGAGCCAGAGGATGCACAATCAGCAGAAGAAGTCCTCCACTCAGTAATGCAAGAACTGGACGCTTTGCATGAAAATGTCAAAGGCCAGTTAAATCAAGACATTACTCGGCTGCAAACTGAAAAAAATCACCTGATTGAAGATATTGAAGACCTCCGGGAGCAATATCGCAAATTGCAGTCTCAGCAAATGGAATCTCTGTCTGGGCGATACATTCAGCAGCAGCAATTGTGGCTGAAGCAGTTGGCTCAAGTTTTGGCTCACAATTTGCAAGATTTGTTGGTGCAGCGGTTCAACGAACTCAGCGCTAACTCGGGACATTCTCTCAGCAGCCCGATCCCCAGCGGGGAGTTCCCGATACCCCTGCCGCCGAGCAACTACGACGAACGGGCCTCGGAGTTGCTGGCGGCGCTGGATGAAAGGATCGATCGCAGTTTCCAGATGCTGGAACAAGATTTAACCAGTTACGAAAGTGAGCTTTCCGTGCGGCTCAACAACATGAAAACCCTGGAAATGCAAGGGGAAGAGCTGTTACAAAATCTCGTAAACCGCATCAGAGAAGAACTCGAAGCAGAAGAAGAATATCTTGAGAATCCTTTCGATGCTCAAGATTCCTATCCCGAGGAATCAACTAATTCTGTTAATTCTGTCCGCCCGCCATTAGTGCAGCCAACACCTGTGGAAACGCCGCGGGAGCCGGTGCCGGAACCCTCTTCAGTGCCCTCTCCAGCAACCGCTAAAGCAGCTTCTCAAGTACAGACAGGTTTGGTGCTGGCTTTGTCTTCGGCGGTGGTATTGTCACTATTTAATGTGTGTTTGAGAATTCTGATTAAAGGCAAAAATCCTCGGATGGTTTTTGGCTTGTTTGAATTTCCGGGGGTGGTGACTCCAGGTTTTGGAAATTCTTTGTTGATTTTGTTGATGCGGCTGATCGTAGTGATGGCTTTGATGCCGATATTGGCGACATTTTTGTATCCTTCTGTGTGGAAAGATATTAGACGGTTGTTCCAGTCGGGCGATCGAGCTTTGTGGAGCAAGGTTTTAGGAAGCGCATTTTTTCTGTTTTTGTCTCAGGTTTTGATTTATTTGGCGATCGGCAATATTCCAGCGGGGATTGCGATTACGATTTTCTTTATTTACCCGATCGTCACCGTACTGGGTTCTTGGATCTTGTTTGGTTCTCGCCCCACCACAGTTGGCTTTTTTGCGATATTCGGGATTACCGCAGGTCTGATTTTAGCTGGGTGGCCGAGTTTTGCGGCCCCAGCTCCGGGCGGCGGCAATGTTGGAGTGGGAGTCGCTGCAGCACTGGCTTCTGGGATTACCTTTGCAGGTTACGTATTGCTGACGCAAATGGCCGCGGGCAAGCTGCACCCCATTCCTTTTAGTTTAGTTAATTTCGCCGCGATTTTTGTATTTTCGTCCCTGAGTTTGTGGGTGCCACTGTCGGAAAATTTATCTCCTAAAATCGACCAAAATGTTTGGCCTGGTTTGATTTTAGGAGGTGTTGTTTTAGGGGTGCTGACGCTGTTTAGCTATCTTTTGAATAATTTTGCCATCCGGTTCGCGGGGGCAGCCTTAGCGTCAGTAATTGGCACTTTGGGGCCGGCGATGACCGCACTCTTCGGTTTTCTAATTATCAATGAAAAGTTGCAGCCTGTGGCAATTCTCGGCATGGCTGTGGTGACGTTGAGCGTGGCTGCTATGAGTGTGGAACGCATAGTGGCTCCTCAGAAGAAGGCTAGTTAAGGCAATAATTTGTCCTTCATACAGCAGATTCCACGTTGATGAATGACACCCGCCGATCGCTCAATCCTCGTAGGGACACGGCACTGCCGTGTCCCTACTGCTGTTAATAAACCTGGGATACGCTGTATCTATCCAATTTAAAATCTAAAATCTAAAATCTAAAATCGACCTGACTTATGGCTACAGTCATTAAAATATCGCCCAACTTAGAGGAGTTCCTAAAACTTCCAGAAACTGAGCCAGCTTCCGAATATATCAACAAACAAATCATTCAAAAACCCATCCCCCAAGGTGAACATAGCAGATTGCAGGGTAAGCTTTGCAATGTCATCTACCAAATAGTCGAAACACCCAAGATTGCTTATGCTTTTCCCGAGTTGCGTTGCACTTTCGGCGGTGCATCACTCGTCCCAGATGTAGCAGTATTCCGGTGGGAAAGAATTCCCTTTCTACCATCGGGTAGAATTGCTAACCGCTTTGAAATTTATCCAGACTGGGCGATCGAAATTCTTTCTCCCGAACAAAGCCAAACAAAAGTGCTTGCTAAATTACTTGCTTGTTCGCAACAAGGCACTGAACTGGGGTGGTTAATAATTCCAGAAGAAGAAAGTATTTTAGCGGTATTTCCCGGGCAAAGAGTGGAACTGTACGAAGGTGCCACTGATTTGCCAATACTTAATGGAATCGAGTTAGAATTGACTGTTGAAACAGTTTTTAGCTGGTTGAGTTTTACTTAAGTTAAAAAGGCGTGACCCCGCTTGTTAAACAACAGAAAGAACCACTCGAAAACCCACAATACTAGCCTTACAATCCGGCTGATATCTGAGGCGGCACGCGCTGCGACAATTCGGAGAATGATCGTTCCAAGAACCTCCCCGCAACAACCTCAGCGAAGAGTCCCCGTCAGACTCCCAAACGCTGCCATCAGCAGGCGCACCGTTATAATTATGGTGCCAAGAATCCGCGCACCATTCCCAAACATTTCCGTGGAAATCGTACAATCCGAAAGCATTAGGTTTAAAACTGCCAACATCTGTCGTTTGAAAGCGATAAACTCCCTTCGGCGCGTCAGCGTAATTAGAATTTCCGTTGTAATTGGCTAACTCGCTGGTAATCGTTTCCCCAAAGTGAAACGGCCCCGTAGTTTGCCCCCGGCAAGCATATTCCCATTGGGCTTCGCTAGGCAAGCGATAATTCTTACCAGTTTTGCGAGAAAGTCGATCGCAAAACTCTACAGCCTCGTACCAAGATACATTTTCTACAGGTCGATTTGCACCTTTAAAACGGGCAGCATCGGGATTGAGAAATATTTTAATTTCCGGCAGCGCCGCAACTGCTGTCCACTGGGCTTGAGTGACTGGAAATTTGCTAATATAGAAAGATCCTAAAGTTACTGGGTGCTGCGGTTTTTCGTCGCTGTCACCCCGATCTTTTGGAGAACCCATGAGGAAAGTACCGCCAGGAACAGATACCATTTGCAGCACTGTACTGCTACCAAGATGTTCTTCAAAAAAACGCGCTTGGCGGCTGTTAACATTAGTTTGCTTCCCGCGCTTGTCTACTGTCACCACCTGAAACTCAAAAGTGCTTTTAACAGCGGCTATTCTCTGCGAAACCTTGTTGAGAGGCGGATTGGTGCTGGATTTTCCCGTGCTATTGACAGAGATATTGCTATTGATTTGCTCGCTTTGATTGAGCGGAGTATTGATAGCAAGTAGCCCTCTCTTTGTCACAGAAGAATTTAAAGCAAGTGGCCCTCCCTTTGTCACAGAAGAATTTAAAGCAAGTTGTCCTCCCTTGACAAAAGGGGGTTGGGGAGGTAAAGAATAGAGATTTAAAGCTTTGATTACTTCATCAGCAGATTGATATCTATTTTTGAGATAATCTTCAATTAACTTATCTAAAATTTTTGTCAGCTCGCTGCTGACTTTTGTGCCTGCTGGCAACCGTTCTCTCCACATCCAGTCGCCGTTTATCGGGTCATAAAGGTCATCGGAACCGTCAACTTTTGGCAAACATTGAGTTAGCAGTCTCAGGCAAGTTATTCCCAAACTGTACAAATCGCTTCCGGGGAAAACTTGACCGCGCATTTGTTCTACCGGCGAATATCCAGGCGTTCCTACCGTCGTGCCTACTTTGCTCATCAGCGAGCCCGTCACTTGTTTGGAAATGCCGAAATCTATCAAAACTAACTCTCCCCGCCCTCCCCTTCGGAAAGCTGAATTCCGAAAATTTCCCGCCTTTGGCAGGGAGGAGCTAACAGAGGTGCGGCGCCGCATGATATTCTCAAGTTTGATGTCTCGGTGAATGACATGGCGATCGTGCACAAATTTCAAAATCGGCAAAATATCTGCCAGCAACTGCCAAATTTTATCTTCGCTAAAAACACCCTGCTGAGTTAATTCAGCCAGTAAAGTTTGCCCCTCAATCAACTCTTGTACTAAATAAAGTCGCTTGTCTTGTTCAAAATAAGCAATTAATCGAGGAATTTGGGGATGTTCACCGAGTTCGTAAAGTCGTTTCGCTTCTTGCTTAAACAATTCTGCAGCTTTTTCAAGTGCTGAGGTTCCTTGAAATTGGGGTACAAACTGCTTAATTACGCAGGGATCGTCCATGCGATCCGTATCTACCGCTTCATAAGTTCTGCCAAATCCCCCTTCGCCCAACAGTCGAATCACGCGGTAGCGGTTTCTGAAGAGAGGGTTGAGGCCTTGCAATCCGCAACTTTGACAAAATTTAGAGTTGTCGGGATTGAAAGGATGAGAACACGTGGGATTAGAGCAGTAGAACATATCTGGGAAGAAATGATCCGATGAAGATTATGATATATCTTTTTGGCCGCCTCATGGAATACTAAAAATTAATAATTGATTATTGACAATTGACCGTAGGGAGGGCATTACCCCGCGCTTGTGTCGCCCCAACGGAGAAAGTAGAAGGGAGCATTTAAAACGCCAATTCATCCCAAGAAAGCGATTTGAGGGCAAAAAAGGTCAGCGCGATCGACCGATTTTAGCAACCCGCTTACCGCCGATATTCGTCTGGGGATTTTGGTAATTTCTTTACAGATGGCAGTATAGTACAACTCTGCGATCGCGCAACCAAAAAGCGATCGCACTCTCCGTATAAAAATAAGACTATAAACTAACAGAGCGATCCTCTTCGAGGGCTTCGCTAACGCACCGAATTGAAGAGCGATCGCTCTACTGGTAATTTTAAAGTATTGCGTATTGCGATCGAGTGTTGGAAACTAAAATTCATCAAATGAATGATTAAATATTAATTTGTAGTTTGGGGCAACAATTGATTTAGTGCACCACACAAGTATCCCTTCACCGTGTCTTTACTTGCACCCACGCCACTCGGAAGGGTAAAGATCATCTCAACATTTAATAGATTGCCGTCCATTGAGGCAAATACGTCAATTGGCAAAGCACGCTGAAATGCTGTTGCGGGATTTTCGGCTTTCATTACACCTAAGTTCAGATCCGTGCTGAGAGTCTTGATGCCCTCGCGGGCTAAAATGGGTCGTAATTGGGAAAATGCTCTCTCTATCGATAACCCCTCAACCTGAACACGTGCAGAAAAGGCTGCACCATTCAAAAAGTCCCCCTTTTTTTGAAAGCTTTCCTCGCAGGTTGTGGCAACAGCGGGGGTGGCTAAACACATGAGAGCTATAGTCAAGACAAGCGATCGCATATTAACTAAGTTATAAGAATGAAACAATCATCAAGATCGTGATGAACCATTATAGGATTGTTTGGCAAGTGATGCAAATACCTTCGATGGTTTTTAGCATGAGTTGCAGTTCGATTAGTATTGGCTTCTATTTTAGCCAGTATCTGAACTACAATACTCCGGACAGTTTTTAAAGAAGGATGCGACGCCTACGGCAAGCAACGCTTACGCAATAAATCACAGAAGCGA
>NZ_JAUBRK010000121.1:0-8623 GCF_036701825.1 Microcoleus sp. MOSTC5
TCAATTTGAGTACAACTTTCAACCTTCACTCCAGGCAAGTCTAATATATAGTCCAAATAAAAGTCCATGAGAACAAACAAATGTATTGTTTGTTACATTATACACCATAAAGTCAGGAGAGCCGGTGCGCTATCAAATGCTTTGACTTTCCCGACTAGGGCTGGGGCGATGGCTCCACCACCAGTGTATTTAACAATTGCACTCATGGTTTGTCTCCTTTAATTAATTCTGAGCTATGTAGTTGATTTAGCCTTGATTACTTCCCCCCAAGCGACGGTGCAAATTGATAGTTGTTGTTTGTGCTGTTGTCGATATTCTGGTTGCCTTGAACTACTGTTGGCGGTAAATCTTTTACGGCTTGTCGATAACCGTCGTGCCAGGACGATTTGACTAAATAAACCAGCATCACTGGAATGACTGCAAACAGGATTGACGCACAAATTGACAAGAGTTTATCTGACATAATTGTTACCTCGAATCTTCGTTGCTGTGGTTAGAATCAGGAAGCGTCAAATGGTGGATGAACCTTTGCGTCAAATCGTCGCTAATTGTGGGCGGTTTGAGTTGAATCAACCAGTCGCCGCCTATTGCTGGCTGTTCGAGCGTTAAATCGCCGCTGATTGCTGGCTGTTTGAGTGTCAAATCATCGCTAATTGCTGGCTGTTTGAGGGTTAAATCATTGAAATCGAAAGATTGGCTACCATCTGGTTTTTTGTTCATACTTTTTGGTTGTTAGCTGTTGCAGAGTACATCTCAAGTGTTGCATTACCAATTCGCAACAAACATCAAAACTCGGTAGATTAATGTCTCGTTAATCTTCTATTTGCTGATGTAATTCGGACTAAATGAAATGTAAACCTGTCCTTGACCGCTGCATTTAATATGAGCCGGAATGTAACCCAATATCTGACAGATTCCATCCCAAAACATCTCTTTACAAATCAGGTAGTTGTCGGGAATTTGCCCTTTGCGGTACACAGCCCACGCCATGTCTACAGATTTGACAATTGCCTCTGGTACTGGGTCTAGTTCCACTAACTGCTTTACTCTGTCTAATTCGCTGCTCATTTCTTGTGACCTCATTAACTACGATTCTTCCTAGAAGTTGATATTGATAGCATCGCGTCGTTTCCACCACGCCGTTAATCGACTTATCCAGCCTTTTCTATTAGCTCGAACCTCTTCTTCACTTTCAGGCTCATCAACATCATCATCTTCATGCTCATCCTCATCTTCTGCAACTGGTGGACTGTGCCAATTGCAGTTGGGTCTGTCTATCCAGTAGGGGTAAACTCCAACAGGTTTTCCATTTACCCTATCGACAAGGTTAATTCCTGCCACATTGCATTCAGCGTAGAATTCGTCTTCTTCTGCAAGCGTTGCAGGAACTAGCAATCTTTGATAGTCCTTATCTGTGTCCATATTTTCCTATCCTGTTGATTCATATCCATCACATTCATAATCTTGTTGGTCAGTCTCGAATCGGTAGCAAACTCCGGGATAAGGGCATTCTCTCGGCCCTACACAATCAGGGGGGAAATATTTCTCTTTGGGCTGGCAAAGATTTTTACTTTCGTCTACCGCTTCTAAGTAAACATCGCTCTCAATAATGTTGTACAGCGCACCATATCGATTCCTGTACAAATCGAGGTCTTTGACCTGACAGAATGCCAGACATTTGTTGTCGGGAGCGTACACAAAAACGTGCTGCTCTCCGTGCCATAACAAAACCTCTTTTTTGCTGATGTGAACTAACATCGCTGTACTCCTTAGCTCTATATGTGCGCCTTGCTAAATCTGGCAACAAAATCTAGTTATCTGTCTTGCTAAAGATGACATTTTTGCCGTATTCTACGCAGTAAGGCTTCAGTAACTGGTACTTTTCATCTCTGTCAGTAAACAGGATGTGTACCAGTTTTTGTTCTTGCCATCCTGAATTGCAGTGTTTAACTGTTGCCAAGACTTCTCGGATTTTCACGCGCATCCTCCCACCAATACGGCTACTTCGCTCACTTGGGTAATTGCAGCCAGCTTAGATTTAACGGCCCGCCACAATCTCAATCCAGGACACACTAAATACATTTCTATGAAACCGTAACTTTCCAGCATCAGACAAACCTCATCAGTGCGATTGTTTCTTCAGCGTAATTGCGATTGGGGGGCAATATAATGCCAGGTTTTTTAGGTTCTCTCCCCCGTTGCAGGATCAGGAAAAAGATTACATTCAGGAGCTCCTTTTCCCTTTGAGCCTGCTTCAAAGCTAGGGCTTCCCCTAGCTCTCGGTAAGCGTTTACCAGAGTCCTGGTGAAATCCTCCGCTGCGGTATTGGCTTGGTTGGTAAAACAGGCTTTGGGGCTGGCAAATTGGCATTCCGCAAATCCAATGGGGCTGCTTTTACGGCATCGGTAAGAACGCTGAAATTACCTCGTATATTGGAGGCCATCTCGGTCAAACCGCGGGTCAGATTTGCGCTCAGAGAAATCTTAAAGGCATCTAGGATTTGGTCGCTAACGGCTCCAGCAACATCCGCCATCCCCAAGGAGGCTTCGCGAGTCATTCCTTCAATTGCTTGTATCGCTCCGCTTTTTTCTTCCTCAGCATCCCGATTTTCCCCGCTGGCGATCGCTTCTGAGTCGATGTCATTGCAGCATTCACCGCGCCCGTTTCGAGTGTTCGCTATTTGTTCGAGCGCTGAACGCGGTGCAATTCGCTGATTCAGTACCAACTCGAAATAAAGGTCGATTTCTGCGCTGTCATCAGGGCTCAAAAGAGAGTTTTGCCAATCGGGCTGTCCTAAAGCTTTCCGAGCGTTGGTTACGTCAGAAACTTTGTTGAGTCCCCATTTGGCTTTGATGTCGCGGCGGTCAATTGTCAATTCGGTATTCATGAGTAGGTAATCCTTCTTGTGCTAATCGTTCTCGAACAGTGGCAATGCAGCGGTTGGCTTCAAGAATCCAAGTTTCTAGGGTTAGCAAGCAGTTCAAATGAAATTGAGAAAATGTCCGGCGGTAAGGTTGTCTCTGAAACTCGGGGCATTCTGCTTCTAAAAGGGCGAGTCTGGTTTTGAAAGTAGCTTCAGGCATCGGTTTTCCCCCTTTACCTAGAATTACCTTTACCTCTGCTCTGAAGTAATTTCGATGATTCCATTGGCCGCACCGACTGTTAAAAACAGCTACGTCTACAGGCTTTTTAGGTGTTGGCATTTTCTGGCATTTGATTGGCTACTTGTTAGCTACATAACCCGAAACTCTGATTCTTTCGTTAGCTGTTTTCGGAGTCGCCCGAAGTAGCTAACGAAGAATCAAAAAAAATTATTTCCTTTCTGGCGTGCTAAATGATTTGGCATCCCAGATACCCCAGACTTCGCGGGCAGAAGCTACGGCATCTTGGAGTGCTTCTACTTGCGATCGCCCGAAAACTATAATCTGGCGGGGTGGATTGTACTTGCGGGTGACGGTAACGCTCCACTTGAATTGATGGCTTTTGAGTGCTTTCATCGATCGTCCCGGACGTCGCCTGGAGATGGTGCAGCTTCCGATGAAGCTAAGAGGGAACCGGAGAACAAGCGAATTAGGCGCAGCGCTTCGGGTTCGGACAGCCAAACATCCAAGTGTTCCAAGGAATCTTCAAACAAATCCGATAGTTTGCATTGAGAGAGCGCTTGAAGCACCGTCGATGAATAGTGTTGGGCGTAAGTTATCGCTTCAATCAGGGCAAGCTTTTGGGTGCGGTTGCTCTTAGTCAGCAGCGATTGCCAGCAAGAATGGAGCTGGCGGCTGGAGAATTGGTCGGCTATTGCTTCTACTAGGGCGATCGCTTCGGAATCGGTTGGCAAGAAATCAAAATCTTGCGGCCATTTATCGCCAAAACATTCAACAGTACCGCACTCTTTAATGGAGCGGGTGAGCGTGTCCCTTTGGCGCAGCGAATAAACGGTCGCTTCCATCAAAACCCAAAGAGCGGGTTCTGCCATCGCGTCCACGGATGCCAACAACGAAGGGTACAAAGAAGCGCTCGTCACCTTTGGCGTTACAGCAGCAGCGGACACCTCAACCGTTATCGGTATCGGTATTTGTGTCATGATTGAAAAACCTCATTAATGTGAGTGCCGTACCCCGCCCCAGAAGATTTCCAGTCATAGGGGGCGGGGTTTGGTTTGGTTTTTTTGTCGGCCCACGAACGCCAATCTGCGAAAGTGTTGCGGGCATTGGATTTAAGGCGCTTTCAAGTTAGTTTTGGACAACAAAAGGGGTAGTTTTATGGATGACCCTTTTACGCCGACACTGACTTTGGCGTGCCTGAGTGTATAGTAACAACAGGTAAGGTACTTGTCAATATTTACTTTACCTATTTAAATGAGATTCCCGCAGACAAAGTGAAACAACAGGTAAGGTATTTGTCGAGTTTTGGTGTACCTAAATAAAAAGCGAGGTAGTAAAGGGTAGAGTTTAAGAAAGTGACAACCTCCTTAACACTTGTATGCCCTCTGATAAACCTCGAATAACCCTTTACCTGGAGAAGCAGGATATGGAGCACCTAGGGGCTTGGGCTGAGAAGGAGTTTTTAACAGTACCCCAACTGACACGAGTGGTAGTTAAGCGAGCTATAGCGGAATACCTAAAACAAAACCCTTCTAATCCCCCAACCCCCAAACCGGACAGCACCCATGATTCACCCAGTGAAACTGCCCCCCCGCCAGCCACCAAAGCCAAGCGGGGCAATAAAAAGAAAACTACTAATACACCATGAATGTCGCTGAAATTAACCCGCTTTCCCTGCCATCCCTGTCAGTCTAAGCAATACGTTCGCGTATAAAATTTTAAAAGGCTGTTATCAACAAGCGACAGCCCGCAGGGATTAGGCCAGACAAAAAAAAAGAGTCCGCAGTCTTTAGAAGAGACGGCAGACAAACAAAAAATAAAAGTTTAAATTCATCATAGTCTATTTCTGCCATTACCGCAAAATCTGCACCTTTGCACATCAACGGTAGCTGTGGCAGAGCCGTCTCTTCTACATATAGCGGGTTTTTGCAAACAAAACCAGCACGCAGCGCTATGAGTAGCGAGAGAGGCATCTATGAATATTGCAGATCAATTTTTATCAACTACCGCGAACCTTTGCCCCAAACACAAGAGCCACATTGAGAGCAGGGGACTGCTCAACGAGTGGAGCTACGCCAACTGCCGAACCGTATCTGCTGACGAGGCATCAGTTTACTTGGGTTATACCGCCAAGTCGGGTGGCATCTTCTTTATTGGTGCAGGCACACAATTTCAGTTCAGACCAGACAAGCCTTGGAAATCCTCTGGCAGTAAAAAAGCCCCCAAATATCGCACGCCCGTTGGTGAGTACGACGCATTCTTGCCTCAGCATCCCACCGACAAAAACTATTGGGAGCCAGAAAATCTCAAACAGCACTGCTACCGCATTAACGACCATCCCTATCTCCTGATTACCGAAGGGCCGTTCAAAGCAATATCGGGATGCAGCAACGACTTACCGACAATTGCCTTAATGGGCATCAGCATGGGGCTGACAGCGAAAGCTAGCGATTTGCAGAACAAACGCTATCTCGTTCCCACCCTAGAATCTTACGCCCGTGCCGGTTTTGGGTTCATCATTGCCTTTGATGCAGATGCAGCGACCAATCCAAGCATCATTTGGGAACAGCGGAAACTCGGCCACCAGTTGCTTAAGTTTGGTGTCCCCGTTCGCAGCGTTACTGCACAATGGGAACCTGGCACTGAAGGAGAAACCAAAGGTATGGATGATTTTATCCAGAGAAAAGGAATAGAAGAGTTCAGGCGGATGCTTATGAAGTCAGTCAGCTTTCAGGACTGGGAGAGCAATCTTGATGGGAGCGAGGATTCATCGCCTAAGAAGAAAATTCCTTTACCCCAAGAATTGGGAGCCGAACTTGCCGAGGAGTTGCGCGACCAACTCTGCTACTCTGACGAACACAAATCTTGGATGAAGTACGAACTTCGGCATAAAGGAGTTTGGGCGGCGGTGAACGACGATTATGTCCTCAGCGCCATAGATACCATGTGCCAGACGCGGGGGTTGCAACCCAACAACGCCTACTGCGCCAACGTTCTAGGGTCGCTCAAAAGGAAATTATTCGAGCTCGATTGGTTAGAGCGACCATCAAACGAACTATTGCCCTTTGAAGATGGGGTGCTTTCCATTGAAAGCAACACTTGGCAAGAACACGCCCCCGGATTCCGACTAACTTGGTCGCTACCGCGCAGCTACAAAGGAAGCGCTGTTAATAGTGGATGGGCAAAAATCAACGATTGGATGAATCAGGCCACCGATGGCAATCGGAACAAGAAAGACATTCTGATTGCCTTCATCGCCGCCAGCTTGCGCGGTATGGCGCATTTGCACAAATTCCTAATGCTGACTGGCCCCGGTGGAACTGGGAAAGGGCTTTACTCCCGACTGACCACAATGGTGGTTGGAGAGCGAAACACTTGGATTGGAAACTTGGAAGATTTAACCGCTTCAGATAAAGTCGCGGATTTACAGACAAAGCGGCTAGCGGTTTTTGACGACCAAGAAAAGTACACAGGCAATTTATCAAACTTCAGGTCACTGACGGGCGGGGGTAAAATCAGCGGCCGCCAATTGTACAAATCGGCTGTTGACTTCCGTTTTTCTGGTCTGGCACTAATTACTTCAAATCAGCCGTGTTTCCCTGCCAGCGGACTTTCCTGGTTGAAGCGGCGAATAATTCAAGAAGGATTCGAGTACACCCCCATTAAGCGAAACCCCCACCTCGAACGAGAATTAGAGCCGGAATTAAGCGCATTTACCCAATATTTGTTATCAATTCCAGTGACCGAAATTGAGCGCATTTTGGCTCAAGAAGAAAGCGGAATTAATGGCACTTTTTGGGCTGACCGGGTGCGGGCCGACCCGATGGCGTCATGGGTCAACGATTGCATTATTCACGATACCGAGGCCCAGACGGCAATCGGAGCCGATAAAGACGAATGGAAAGATGCGGATTATGTCGCGGCTAAATCAAGTTTGTTCGGCTCCTATAACAATTACTGTCGTCGAGCCGGGTACAGCGCCAAAGGTAAAAACAATTTCTCAGCAGATTTGGTGGAACTCTGCCGAGAAGTCCTCGAATGGAAAGATGTCGCAAAGCAGCGGTCGGCCGCTGGCATGGCAATCAAAGGGTTGAGGTTGCGGACAGATACCGACCAAGCCATTTCGACTGTAGAAGATTTGTTGAGTCAATCCAAAAATGTAGATATAGGTCTACATGGTGCAGACCGGAATGTATATCTACAATCCTTACCCCACAAGGCTTGTGTAGACTATGTAGACCTAAACTCAAAACTTGCAAAAAAGAATGAAATTACTTCTGCTGATTCAAGTCTCGAAACTGATAGCGGCACAACATCAACTTCTGCTGACTCAAGTCTCGAAACTGATAGCGGCACAACATCAACCTCTCGCGCCCAGGTGAATACTGAGGCTGAGGTTGTGGAAGTCTTACCCTCACCCAAAGTCTACACGGTAGACACGAGCCATACAGAGCAAGACATTCAGCCTACACAAAGCCTACATTCAGGTCAGCATTCAGGTCAGCATTCAGAATGGAACGAAGACGAACTCGACTTGCTGCAAATGATTCGATTGGCGCTGGCAGAGCCTGACCCCGAATCGGCACGGCAAGCGGCCGCCGACATTCTGCCAGCGCTCAAAGAAGTCTGTGGTAAAGGAGCTGCAAACCGAGAGAAGATTTGGGCGGCGCTGACAGAAGAAGAGCGGATCAAGTTCACCTCTTTAGCCAAAAATTCAGAGCAACCGACAATCTCTGAGCGGTCGCCGAAGCCGAGCGCACTGGGCGACAATCCCCCCGAACCGGAACCGGAGCAACTAGCGCCCGAACCCGTGCCAGCAGAGGAATTAGCGGAACCGGAGCTCGCACAAATCGCGCCAGAGGATGCCGAAAAGATACGAGATATTGCCCTGATTTGGTGGCCCGAATACTACCCCGAACAGCTCCAAAACCTGCTTACACAGATGTACGGATGGAATGCACCGGGGACTCGCTACGAGGCTGCCACAATCACCGCTTGGCTCGAAGGGGAGGATGCTTTAGTGAGGGAGCGGATAGGTGAGCTGATGCAGCAGCGGTGTTAGAGCCTTTTGGCTTAGTTCTGACAGAGTAGAAAAAGCCCCACTTACCTTTTGATGCGGTTTGTGGGGTTTGGTTAGCCTATCAGACGTAAATTCTGCACACTCAAACCCACTTTCCGCACCCTCGACTGTCACAATCGGTTTTGGCGGAATTTTGTGAACCCAATTAATCATTTTTTATACACACAAGTGGGAAATTGGACTTGCGCTCGCCAGTTCGATTTAGCCAAACTCCGAAAATTCGTAGTGTGACAGTTCAGGGTGCGGAATGTGGGCTATAGGATTGAAGTTGGGAGAATAGGGTGATAAGTTCATTCACCTGTGTGGCTGGCCCGCTCGGCAAGGCACATCGACGGCGCTCGCTATGTCTGCCGAGTGTTCGATAGTAGACCTCTTGCAAAATAATTTTATGATATAATGAAAAGTTTTGCTGAGAGTTGATTGAATCCCAACTCCTAACTTA
>NZ_JAUBRK010000122.1:0-8616 GCF_036701825.1 Microcoleus sp. MOSTC5
CGCGAAAAAAAAGACAATACGGAGTAGTCAATCTGCCACCGACAAGCCGTGCAACTTTTGAGGTGTGAATATTGGGAAAAAGTGAAAAATATCGACCCTGACAACCTCGTTTTTTTGGATGAAATGGGCGTTCTATTGGGGTTAACACGAACCCATGCACGTTCAAAATGTGGTAGTAGAGCCTATGATTTAAAACCATTTTATCGGGGTGCCAAAGTCACAGTTATTGGAGCAATCAGCTTAAAAAAAGTAGTAGGATTAATGACGCTCAACGGGTCGATGGATAGTCAGGCATTTGCAGTTTTTGTTGAACAGTGCTTAGTGCCAAACTTATGGGAAGATGCAGTCGAAGTTAATTGATAATCTACCAGCCCATAAGTTGGCCGTGATTGAACCACTGATTCAAGCCGCTGGTGCAAGTGTTCTGAATTTATCACCCTATTCTCCTGACTTTAATCCAATCGAATTATGGTGGTCACAACTCAAAGCTTTTTTACGGAAGTTTTCGCCCACTACTACCAAGATGGTTGATGTTTTACTAGCTACGGCGCTTGATGCGGGTTAATCCACAGCACTTTAAAAACTGGTTTACAAGCTGCTGTTACTGTACTTCATAAACCTGGAATCCGCTGTAGCATTTCTTTGGGACGCCAGGTGAATCTCAAAGAACCATCGCGAGAATACGAGCCGCTGATTAAAGTTAAGAGGCTCCTCTGCTGGCCGAGCAAACCCCGCTACGAGCAAATTGTAGAAGGTGAAGAACTCCAGCAACAGCAGGTAAATTAGGAGTCTTTTTGGACTCCCTGGCAAGATAATGAAACCCCAGTCACTCTCAATGTTGGAGAAGATTTTGACTTGGTAATTCTCGGCATTTCTCTAGGAGCTTTACCCTTTATCTGCGGCGACTTGATTAATGCTGAAAAAAATCCGGCTCATCAAAAATGGGCTAATATGGTGAATCAAATCGAAACAGTTCCAACTCAAGGCGGACAGTTGTGGCTTAAATCTAATTTACAGCAGTTGGGGTGGAGGGGGGGGCAGTCCTGTGGTCGGTTCTTATGTAGAACCCCTCGATACTTATGCCGATATGAGTGATTTGATCCAGCGCGAAAATTTGTCTTCTGAACATTATCCCTACAATCTTGCTTATTTTACAGGCGTAATAGCAGACTCAGGAATTCCTCCCAGCAGCGATCGCGATTTCCCAAAAAGGGAACAGGAGAAAGTAGAAAAACAGGCGATCAACTTCCTCGAAAACCAAATAGGTAACTTATGGCCTAAAGCCACCACCCCAGAAAATCCTCAAGGGTTGAATTGGGATTTGCTTGTCGATATAAAAAACCAGCAGGGACAGAAACGTTTCTACTCTCAATATTGGCGAGTCAATATCGACCCTTCAGAGCGTTACGTGCTTTCCGTTCCCGGAAGCACTAAGTACCGACTCAAAACTGATGAATCTGGCTTCAATAATCTCTACCTGACGGGCGACTGGATCGACAACGGTTACAATTCTGGCTGTGTCGAAGCAACCGTTATGTCAGCTATGCAAGCTGCTCGTGCTATTTTAAAACAAATTTTTGAGATTGAATATGCAAAACAAATTATTGGTGAGAGGGATTCTTGGTTCTGAAACCTGTGTTAGGCTGCAACAGCAATGAATTTACAGCGCTCGAAGCGAAAAAAAAGCTAACACCGAAACGGAATAATATCTTTAATTACCGAGCGATACTTCCGACAGGAGAGAGATTGCGATCGGCAGAATTGACGTCAGAGATACGTTGTTGCGCTTGTGCGCTCTTCTCAAGCCCCGCCCAAAAACGTACCTCTCCAGATTCTGCGGAGGCGAGATCCTCCGCAACTATCCGCAGTATTGCCCGATAAGAGTGAATAATTTAAACAGGGCTTACCTCAATACGGTTCAGTTAGTGCTAAAAAAACAGATCGTCCGTAGGTTGGGACCAGGAACAAAACCCAACATTTTCGCTACAATTTTCCTTAACTGAACCGTATTGGGGCTTACCTCGAACAGCAGAAGGCTCAGCCTTTTGTAGGGGCAAGTCCCCTCTGGTTGCCCCCTGCCTGCGGTGATGTTGCCTAAATTCTGTTAAAGCCACTATCAACGAATTATTAATCACCAAAAAATATGCTAAAACTTCCGGGCTACACAAATTTTCAAAAAATTAATGAAGGCGTTAAAACAGTTGTTTATCGGGGGCTGAAGCTTCAGAACCAACAGCCTGTTATTGTTAAGCTACTAAGTTCTAAGTATCCACATCCTATTGATGTTGCTAATTTAAAGTATCAATATGAAATCGCGAAAAACTTGAACATCCCAGGAGTTGTTAAGTGCTTGGGGCTGGAAAGATACCAGAACAGCTTCGCCTTAATTATGGAAGATTTTGGCGCTCAATCTTTAAATTACATCCTTGCTTCTCTCAAGAACGATTTTATCGGCTTTCTCCGAATAGCAATTCAGTTAGCGGAAACTTTAGGGCAACTCCACAAACAGCAGATCGTTCATAAAGATATTAAGCCGCCAAATATTATTGTCCATACTGCAACTTTGGTGGTTAAAATTATAGATTTTAGCATTTCTTCTCGCCTGGGAATAGAAAACCAAACAATTAGCAATCCTAATTGTCTAGAAGGCACGCTAGCCTATATATCCCCAGAGCAAACGGGCCGGATGAATCGGTCGATTGACTATCGTACCGACTTTTACTCATTGGGTGCAACTTTTTATGAAATGCTGACAGGTTCCCTACCTTTTGCAGCTACTGACCCAATGGAATTGATTCACTGCCATTTAGCAAAGCAACCAGTTCCGCCGATTCAGTTAAATCCAGAAATTCCCCAAGCAATTTCTGACATCGCACTCAAATTATTAGCCAAAACAGCAGAAGAGCGGTATCGAACTGCTGAGGGACTAAAAGCCGATCTAGAAAATTGCCTAACTCAGCTACAGGAATTCGGCACAATTTCACCATTCATTGTAGGGTCTAAAGATTTATCCGGTCAACTGCTGATCCCGCAGAAACTCTACGGTAGGGAAGAAGAGGTAGCTGTATTAATGGAAGCGTTTGAACGAACCAGCCTCGGCACAGCAGAAATGATGCTGGTCAGCGGTTATTCGGGAATTGGCAAATCTTGCTTAGTGAATGAAGTTCACAAACCTGTTGCAGCCAAGCGGGGGTATTTTATTGCTGGTAAATTTGACCAGTTTAAGCGCAATATTCCTTACGCTTCGCTGATCCAAGCTTTCCAGTCACTCTTGCGACAGCTATTAACAGAAGATTCTGAAAAAATAGCTGTTTGGAAAGAGAAGATTTTAACAGCACTGAGTCAAAATGGTTCTCTAATTATTAATGTTATCCCCGAACTTGAACTGATTGTCGGTCATCAGCCAGAAGTACCACAACTGAGTTCCTATGAATCCCAAAACCGCTTTAATCGCGTTTTTCAACAGTTCTTCAAAGTCTTTTGTCAACCCGAACACCCCCTCGTTCTTTTCCTAGACGACTTGCAGTGGGCAGATTCAGCATCCCTCAAATTAATCCAACTGCTGATGAGCGATCGCGACAGCCAATATCTGTTAACGATCGGAGCTTATCGGGATAACGAAGTCAATCCAGCTCATCCCTTGATTCAGGCATTAGAAAAGATTCGAGAAAGTGAGGCTGCCATCAATAATATTACTGTTAAACCTTTACAGCTAAACCATGTCAGGCAGCTAATTGCAGACACGCTCAACGAATCTCCCGAAGCTAGCCGTATAAAATCATTCTCAGAACTGCTTTTCAATAAAACCCAAGGCAATCCCTTCTTCTTGACTCAACTGCTGAAAGTGCTAGATTCCGAACGACTGCTAACTTACGACACTTTTATCGGTATTTGGCAGTGGGATATCGAACTTATTCAAACCATTGGTATTGCGGATTGCAATATTGTTGAACTGATAGCAAAGAATATTCAACAGTTACCAGCATCAACGCAAAAAGTCTTAAAATTGGCGGCTTGCATCGGCAGCACTTTTAATTTAAGCGTTTTGGCAATTGTGAATGAAGAGTCAGAATCAGTTACTGCTTCTGGTCTGTGGCCGGCACTTCAGTCTGGTTTAATTTTGCCTCTAAGTGGAAACTACAAAATCCCGCTAGTTTTTCAACAGGAGGAACTAGGCGAACTTATCCTCAGCGATTCCAGGGTAGACTATAAGTTTTTGCACGATCGCGTGCAGCAAGCCGCTTATTCTTTGATTCCCGAATCCGATCGAAAATTGACTCACCTGAGCATTGGCAAACTTTTGCAGCAAAATACCAGCCCTGAAGACCGAAAAGAAAATATCTTTGCTCTGGTCAATCAACTTAATTTTAGCACAGACTTAATAGTTGGGCAAGTAGAAAAAGATGAATTAGCTTTCCTAAATCTAATTGCCGGTCAGAAAGCAAAGGCAGCGACAGCTTACGAAGCTGCTGCCAGGTATTTGAATATTGGTTTGGAACTCCTTGCTGCTAATAGCTGGCAGAGTCAGTATGAATTGACTCTTAACCTCCATGTAGAAACAGTAGAAACTGAATTTTTAAACACCAATTTTAAGCACTCTGAAATACTAGCTGACGCTGTTTTAAAAGAGGCAAAAACCTTACTCGATCGGGTGAAAGTATACGAGCTAAAAATTCAATCTTATGTCGCTCAAAACCAGCTCATTAAAGCTATTGATACGGGTTGGGAAATTTTGGAAATGCTGGGGGTTTCTCCCAAGTTGCTAGCAGCCGGGAATGCCTCAGTAAAATTGCCTTTGCTGACAGATTTGGAAAATGCTCCAGAAATGACCGCTCCTGATAAGTTGGCGGCGATGCGGCTGCTGATGACTATCTCAGCTCCCGCTTCTATTGCCAAGCCAGAGATGGTTTTGCCGATCGTATTGACTCAAATTAATCTCTGCATTGAAAACGGTCATTCAGCGCTAGCAGCTTACGCTTACAGCATTTATGGCTTGCTCCTATGTGCAGCACTTGGAGATTTAGAGGCAGGATATTATTCTGGTCAGATAGCTTTAAAGCTATTAGAGCAATTTAATTCTAAAGAACTCACAGCTAAAGTATACACTCTGTTTAACGTTACTATCAGACATTGGAAAGAACACGCTAGGGAAACAATAGATGCTTTGCAAGAAGGGGTTCAAAGCGGTCTGGATACTGGAGATGTAGAATATGCTGGCTATTGTGCTTTGAACTCTTGCGCTCATATATTTTTAATTGGCAACTACCTAGAATCTGTAGAGTCGCGCCAAGCTCATTATCTCGATTTACTGCTGAAACTCAAACAAGAATTTGGGCTCTACTACATTAAAATATGGAGGCAGCTAGTTTTGAATCTTTCCCGACCTACTGCTGACAAATGTTGCTTAATTGGCGAGAGCTTTGATGAAGTAGAAATGCTGCCGATCTTAGAAACAGCAAATAACCAGATATCTCTTTTTGCTGCCTATCTTGCTAAATCAATTCTATCTTACTTATTTAAAGAGTTTGCTGCTGCCGTTGAAAATGCTTCAATCGCTGAAAAATATAAAGCATCCGCACCCGGACACATGACGGTTGCCGTTCACAACTTCTACTATTCGCTAGCTCTTCTGGCTCAGTATCCCCATGTACGAGGTCAGGCTGAATCTGGGAGGGAGAGCGAGCAACAAGAAGCTCTGGCTATTGTGGAGTTGAATCAAGAAAAAATGAAGGGCTGGGCTTACCATGCTCCGGCTAATTATCAGCATAAATACGATCTGGTTGAGGCAGAAATAGCGCGGGTGAAAGGGCAAAATTGGGAAGCGATGGAGTATTACGATCTCGCCATCGCGGGAGCTAAAAAACAGGGGTACGTTCAGGAGGAAGCTTTAGCTTACGAACTGGCGGCTGAATTTTATTTAGCGGCCTCAAGAGAGGAGATCGGTCAGACTTACATGGCATCAGCATACTACAGCTACGCTCGGTGGGGAGCGAAGACTAAGATTGCAGATTTGGAGTCAAGATATCCTCCGCTTCTTTCTCTGATATCTGCTGCTAAGAACGCCAGCTTTGAGAAAACTACATCTACAGAGACTACAACAGTTACAAATAATGCAACAGGTAATTCTTTCCTCGATTTAGCAACAGTAATGAAGGCTTCGCAAGTTTTAGCGAGCGAAGTTGTTTTGAGTAAATTGCTAGAAAAATTGCTAAAAATTCTGATGGAGAACGCTGGCGCCCAAAGCGGTTTGTTAATTTTAGCAAAAAATGGCAACTTGTTAATAGAAGCGTCTGGTTCTGTTGAACGAGATCGGATCGTAGTACAGCAGTCGCTTCCAATCGCTTTCAGTCAGGATTTGCCATTGTCTCTAATAAATTATGTAGTCCGAACGAAAAGAGATGTTGTTTTAGATGATGCCGGGAGGGATGAACTCTTCAAAAATGATATTTATATTGTCAAAAACAATACTAAGTCTATTTTATGTACGCCTATTATTAATCAAGCTACTTTAATTGCTGTGCTTTATTTAGAGAATAACCTGGCAACGGGTGTTTTCACAGCAGAAAGGCAGGAAGTTTTAAAGCTTCTTTCTACTCAAGCTGCAATTTCTTTAGAAAACGCTTTTCTCTATAAAAACTTGTCGGCAGCTAATGAAAAATTGCAGAATTACAGCCAGAATTTAGAGGCGAAAGTGCAAGATAGAACGCGAGAAGTTACAGAAAAAAACGCGTTCCTACAGCAGGAAATTAGCGAGCGAATCTCTACTGAATCAGCTTTGAGGCAGTCTGAAGTGCAGTTAAAAGAACAAGCAGTTCAGCTAGAAAATGCTCTTCTCAAATTGCAGCAGACTCAGGCTCAAATGATTCAAACTGAAAAAATGTCAAGTTTGGGACAGCTAGTTGCAGGAATTGCTCATGAAATTAACAATCCGATTAATTTTATTTATGGCAATCTTACTCACGCAACTGAATATATGCAATATTTGCTGCAAATAATCAATATTTACCAGCGGACATACCCGAATCTTACTCCTGAATTGGCAGCAGTAACAGAGGAAATTGAACTTGATTTCCTCCAACAAGACTTGCTGCAAATTCTGAAGTCGATGAATGTTGGAGCCGAGCGCATCCGCAATATTGTGATAGGTTTGCGGAATTTTTCGCGCCTTGCAGAGAGCGAGATGAAGCGGGTTGACATTCACGAAGGGATTGAGAGCACGCTGCTGATTTTGCAGCACCGCCTGAACTCAGCGGTAAAGCTGGGGGATGGAAATGATAGCGGCGACGAGGGAGGCATTGCGAGCAGAGAAATCCAAGTTGTTAAAGAATACGGGAACCTGCCTTTAGTCGAGTGTTCTGCTGGAGAACTCAATCAGGTGTTTATGAATATTCTAGGCAATGCGATCGATGCGCTGGTACAGTTGGACAACCAACAGTGTCCAACGCCTGCGATTCGGATTCGCACAGAGGTAAAAGGCACTAGCGCGATCGTCTCAATTGCAGACAACGGACTTGGAATGAGTGAATCAGTCCGCGTTAGGGTATTCGATCCCTTTTTTACAACTAAGCCTGTAGGTTCGGGTACTGGTCTGGGCTTGTCTGTTTCGCACTCAATTATCGTACAAAAACACGGCGGGAAGCTAACGTGCATTTCAGCACCGAGGCGGGGAGCTGAATTTGTTTTGGAAATTCCGCTATCACAGGGTATATAGACGTTATGTTAGTACATGATTTAGTTGAGTTTTGAGTCCAATTTGGATAGACAACAGTAACAGCAGGTTGTCAACCAATTTTAGCAGTGCATCGACCCATTTAGTATCCTTAATCCTACTACTTTTGTTAAGTTAATTGCTCCGATAAATGTGACCTTTGCACCTTTACTGCGTTAGCTGCACTTGGGCTAATTTATGACGCTCGCCCTCAGCCACCGCGTTAAGAAATCCTCCCAGACCGGTGCAGCAATGCAGTAAGTATGCAAGACTTTGGAGCATCGGGTCGGGTATACACCAAGAATGAAGATAGAACGGCACGGGCAAGCCAAAATACTCACGCAAGAGGAAATCGAGCTTTTGTTCAACAAAGGTTTGCAAACCTCACGCGATCGCAGCCTCTTCGGAGTTTGTCTCTACACCGCGTGTCGAATTGCGGAAGCTTGTTCCCTAGAAGTCATCGATATTTACACTGCCAGAAGTACAGTCCGACCTACGATTAACTTCCGCAAGGGCAACACCAAAGGCCAACTCCAAACCCGAACGATTCCGGTCATTGAAGATTTGCGAAGTCTCCTGACATCTTGGAAACCCAACGCGGGTCAGACTTATTTATTTCCCGGCCGCCACCCGAACCACCACTGGAAGCATTTGCACCCCGACTCAGCGGACAAGGTTTTAAGAAAAGCGTTCGAGCGGGCCGACATCGAGGGAGCCTCCACCCACAGTTTTAGGAGAACGGCTCTCACCCAGATGAGCAACGCCGGAATTCCGCTGCGGATTATTCAAGAAATCAGCGGTCACAACAACCTCGAACAGTTGCAGAAATACTTAGGGCTTGCTGAAAATAAGCGAAAAGCTGACTGTACAAGGCTTATAGAAGTCTTACAAGGGCAAAGAGGACACGA
>NZ_JAUBRK010000123.1:0-8604 GCF_036701825.1 Microcoleus sp. MOSTC5
GATGAAAATCCATGAGCTTAGCCTCTAGCATAAAGTTCATATATTATACAGTTTACACCGCAAACCCAGAAGACCCAAGTATGAATAAGCATTAAATCTTTGCTAGACCTTTTTAAATTGGTAGAAGTGCGATCGCCCTTTTGGATCGAAGGGGCGATCGTACTTTTCTTGATTTCCTAAATCAGCCGGAAATTAGCCGATGTAATCGCATTCGCACTCACTCCAATCATCACACCTAACTCTTCCCATGTCAAGAGATTCTTGATGAGAGTTCCCTGAGTATTTTGAGTTATTTCTAACTGGCTAAAGCTCAAAGATCCGGTTAGTGCGATCGAATTTTTGTCGATTGTAAAATCAGCAATAATATCAAATCCTTGACCAGCTTTTAAGACAAAGATATCGTTGCCACTACCGCCAATTAAGCTATCATTTCTCAAGTCTACGTAAAGAATATCATCACTTTTACAACCAGCGAGAATATAGTTATCTTCGCCTCCGTAAATAGTATCATTTCCTTCACTCCCTCCCAGGATATCTGCTCCTTCGTCACCACCGATCAAATCATTGCCTGCGCCGCCACAGATGGTATCTGAGTCCTGGTTGCCAAACAGGTAGTCATTACCTTGATTGCCAAGTATTATGTCCTTACTTTGGTCTCCAAACAAAGTGTCATCAGCCTTACCGCCATCAATGAAGTCATCATTTTCATTGCCAAAAATGATGTCATCACCTTTGCTGCAATTGATGAAATCATTGCCTTGGCCTCCCAAAATTAAATCATTGCCCAATTCACCAAGAATGATGTCATTTCCTTCATCTCCAAATAGGATGTCATCGCCCCTACCACCGCTGATAAAATCATTGCCTGTATTGCCGTTGAGGATGTCGCGGCTGTCGCCACCATATAAGTTGTCATTACCAGATTTGGATGGCACTGTCAGTGCTTTAGTTCCCTCATGTACAAATTTTTATATATTTCTAGATATTACAGGAATTATCAAAAGTCGAAGCGATTTACCGTGGCGCGGCGACGGGTTTATGAGATTATTGATTTTAGGCAATTACGCTCAGTGATTCTATGAATAACGATGCCGCAGTTTCCAATAAAGTCCACGAACACGAGATTTTTGGCGATCGCGATTTTCCATCTTGGTTAACCCAACAACAAATCAGCCTCGCTTGCACTACCTATCAAACCAGCAGGTTAATGTTAATCGGTGCTGTGCCAGAAACCAACAGAATCTCGGCTTTTTGGCGAATATTCGATCGCGCAATGGGGCTTTTCTGCACGCCGGAACGCCTTTATTTAAGTTCAAAATATCAACTCTGGCAATTAGATAATGTCTTAGAATCCGGGAAATTATACCAAGGATACGATAAATTATATATACCAAGAATCGGTTATACCACAGGAGATATCGACATTCACGATATCGCAGTCGATAAAAATAATCAAATCATTTTTATTAGCACTTTGTTTAATTGTATCGCTACTTTGAGCGATCGCCACAGTTGCAAACCTCTGTGGAAACCAGGTTTCATCTCACAATATATCAATGAAGACCGCTGTCACCTCAACGGTTTAGCAATGGTAGAAGGAGAAGCGAAATATGTCACAGCGTCGAGTCAGTCGGATGTGGTGGATGGCTGGCGCGAGCGCAGAAAAAACGGCGGTATAGTTATTGATATCCAATCTAATGATATTATCGTTACGGGATTGTCAATGCCGCACTCGCCTCGCTGGTATCAAGACAAGTTGTGGCTGCTGAATTCGGGGAGAGGGGAATTAGGATATGTGGATTTAGATACAGGGAAATTTGAGGCGATTGCGTTTTGTCCCGGATATGTGCGAGGACTAGCATTTTGGCAAAATTGGGCAATTGTTGGACTGTCGAAACCTCGGGGAGGTGACAACACTTTTAGCGGTTTAGAATTGGATGAGTTGTTAGCAGCAAAGGATGCTGAGCCTCGCTGTGGTATGATGGCGATCGATTTGACTACGGGGGCGATCGTTCACTGGTTGCGGTTTGAAGGGATTGTCACGGAACTCTATGATGTGCAAGTGATTCCGACAGTGCAAAAGCCGATGGCTGTAGGTTTTCAGACTGAAGAAATTGCTCAGTTAATTACTTTGGAACTTTAACCGCAGATGGTGGCGGATGTACGCGAATTAACGCAGATAAATGTTTACAGGATTTACCCACGGGGTGTGAGAGGGAGTATTTAAGCGGGATTTGGTATTACTCAAAAATCGCCCCATCTAAGCTTGTTTTTCTTAAGTCTGTTCTCGCTAAATTTGCACCTCTTAAGTCAGCACCTGTTAAGCAAACATTGCTTAAATCTGCATAACTCAAATCAGCATCTCTGAGATTAGCATCCGATAAATTTGCTCCTGATAAATTCGCCCTCACAAGTTGCGATTTACTCAAATTGCTGCCACTCAAATTAGCTGCTGGCATCTGTGCTGCCATTAAGTTGGCTTTGCTTAAATTAGTGCCACTGAAGTTAGCTAAATTCAATTTAGCATAACTCAAATCAATGTTTTCCAAGCAAAGTTCGCTCAATTGCGCGCATCGCAAGTTAGCATTAATAAAAAACCTGTCTCCAACCGCATAACGGCGCAGCAATTCGTCAACTTCCAGCCGAATTAAAACCGGTTCGCAAGTATTTTGGTAGCACCACGATGTCTCCAGCAAACTAGCGGCTGCTTCAATTGCTACCTTGTCGGATTTAGGGAGCACCAAACTATTGCACCCATCCCACTCACCGTTGAGCATAAATGCCATGTCAGAAGCTGCTGCAATTGAGTCGCATAGCAAAACGGTTTCTGGTTTGGGTTGCAGCCAGTTCATTAAAGCGATCGAGCTCTTGTTTTTCATTGTTGATTCAGGATTTGTGCGTCTTTCTTAATTATAGGTAAAAATATTGAAAACAGTATGCACAAATTCGCTGCGGCTTCAGAGAAGGAATTAATTGTGTTTGGTGCAGCCAGACCAGGATACCGCGATGCAGAAATTGCTCGCTGGATTGAATTTATGCAGGGGCATAATATTAAGCAAGTTTGTTGCTTGCTTGCTCAGACGCAACTCATCCGCTACACTGATTTACTGGGAACATATCGGAAAATCTTTGGGTGCGATCGAGTTTGCTGGGCGCCGATTGCAGACTTTGAATTGGTCGATCGCGATATTTTAATCGATCGCATATTGCCGTTCTTGGAATCTGCAAATAGCAAAGGCGAACGGGTGGTAGTTCACTGTTCTGGAGGGATCGGACGTACAGGACAGGTTTTGGCTGCTTGGTTGGTCAGCGGGCGGGGATTCTCTAACAAACAGGCGATCGCAGCAGTAAAAAAAACTGGCAGAAATCCCTATGAAGCAGCAATTGTAGCTTGTTTGAAAGGTCGAAACCCCTGGCTAGTCGTTCAAGAACTTAATGCAGTCTTAGATGATTGTCGCCTTGCTGCGAGAAATGATATATAGGACGATAGCAACTATATATATAGCAATCCTAAATCATTTGTGAATTTCTTACTCCCTCCCCTTAGTAAGGGGAGGGTTGAGGTGGGGTAAAAAGTTTACGACACCTGCAAGGATTGCTATATGTGCCAATGGTGTATGTCCTAAAACATTTAAAAGACTCGGCTTCCTACGAGCTAACTCAGGCATCGCATAAATGGGTGTTTTGGCTGTCACCGTTAGCCGATCCGCTGGTCTTTTTGCGAATATTAGAGAACAAACAACGCACTTACAGCAGCGCCAGATCTTTGAAGCAACGGCGCGTCAACTCGATTCTTGCAGGTGCGTCATTGTTGTTGCGGATGTCAATGTTTGTAGCAAAAAAGTAAACATTTTTATTCTTTTCTAAATAACCTACATACCAGCCAATTTGAGGCTTTGTTTGTTCTCCAAAGCCTGCCCAGCCTGTTTTTGCCCTAATTGTGTAATCGGGAGTTTGTTCAACAATTATGATGTCTTTCACCAGAGACAGCGATCGCTCTGAGAAGGGTAAGTCATTTTTGTAGAGACGGCGGAGAAATTGAATTTGCTCGTTGGGTGTGATTCGCAGTTCTCCTTCTAACCAGAATTTGTCAATATCGTCTTTGTTACCGATTTTTTGGTTGCCATAACCGACTTTAGCTACCCATTTTTGCATTTGCTCGTGCCCGACTCGGCGGGCGAGAACTTGGTAAAACCAAACGGCGGAAAGTTTTATGGCTTCTCTCATATTCAAGTCTCGATTCCATGCGGGAATTTGCCTTTGAATTCCATCCCAAGTTAGAACGGCAAGCTCATCTGAAATCACCCCTGTTTCTAAGGAAATCAGAGAGTTGAGAATCTTAAATGTAGATGCGGGTAAAAAAGCTGTGGCGTTACGCTGCGGGTTGTGTTGATAAAGCCGATCGCTGTTCAAATCGTAAATCGCGATCGAGCCTTCAACTCCTAGTTCTTGAAAGTGCCGTCCAAAATTCACTGTCTGAGCAACATCTCCTCCGCGAGGCGGAGATTCTTGCACAGTAGGTGGCACGGTTAAGGCTGATTGCGGTGGCTGAAGTAAAACAAAAGTAATGCAGCCTAATACAATTAAAACAACAGCGATCGCACGAGATATTCGGTTCATAAACTTCGATAAGTTAGCAAAATCACAGGCAGTAATGTCACAGGGGCGATCGACTTGTAAGGTGCGTCTGACTTACGCTGTGTAAGAAACAATTAAGGTTTGTCCCTGACGCACCCTACTATATAGAGGTTGCAATTGTGTATTTTCTCAACTAGAAAACTGCCATAATAGTTAAGGCGACCAAGCAGCTTAACTGAATTAGTAAGCTGAAGAACCGAAACTTTGGATCGAGACCAGCAATATGAATCGCTGAATGTACAAGCCGAAATAGGATGTACACAACAATCAGCAAATCTACTGCTGTTCCTGAAACACCCCTAACGGTTAAAAGGAAAACAACTCCCAAATACAAAGGCAGGTTTTCTATCAAGTTGGATTGTACTCGAAATAGTCGCCAAAGCAAGCTGTCGTCGTTTTGTGTGCCGAAATCTTTTACAGATCCGCCCGCAGATAGATGCCGAATCCTGACTGTTAGCAGCAGGATAACAACCGCGATCGTCCACAGGATGAAAATTGTTAAACCCCACAGAGGGAAAGTCATATTTGTCGGTTCAATTTGCATCATCTTTCTACCTTGCGAAACTGCGGCTAAGACTTTATAAAAGTTATATCAAATCCTGTAGCATCGTCGGGCGTCAAATCCAGCCAACAGTCAACAATCACCGATGGTGCAACCGAACTCGATCTAATTCATCTGCGTTAATCTGTGTTAATCTGCCCTCATCTGCGGTAAAAAAAAGAGAATTTATTAACCGCAGATGACAATGGATTGACGCTGATTCACGCAGAGGTAGAGAATAGAGATATGAATAATTTGGCCATTCTGAGTGTTTTCCGAAATCGATAGATCGCTCACCAAGCTCAAAGCAGCATCTAACTGACAAGCTGACGCTAACTAGAGTGCGATCGCATCTCGTGAGTGTCAATTCCAACCGCTAGCAACCGAGCGTTTACAGAGGGTTTTCGGCTTGACGATCGCACCATTGTATCGAGCAAGTGTTCGATCGCACCCGGTAGATTCTGGCAAAAACCAGTGTGTACCCGCGATGTCTGAACGATCGTGCTGCGGGGTGCTACGAGCCAGTGAAAGCGCTCTCTATGGGGAAGTTGACCGATCGCGCCAGATTCCTTGCCGCCCGCACAAATGATGGGAATGACTGCTAGGTGATTGCGAATCATTTCCAGATCCAACGTTGAGTCGATCGCCATCAAGCGCTGTTCATCAATTTCGATACGGGCTTCGAGGAATTTTTTCGTACCGCAAGAAACGATCGCCCCGACGTTGATAAACTCCTCGCGCTCAACTTTGGGAACGACCCGGATAATGGCGTAATCATAAAGAAATCGATCTGGCACTAATCGCTTCCTCCAAAAAAATATGTGGTGATTCTAGCCGATTTAGCAGGTACTCGATATAAGCATTCCGATGTTCGTTGCTATCGCTGAAAGGAGATTCTCCCACCAGCCAAGCATCAGGAATTAGTTTAACAATGTTGCGAATGATGTCCGGCGTTAGCGTTTGAGTCATCTTTGAATTTGCCGCTTCCAGCGTGCTCGCAAAACGCAGCAGAACGTGGTCTTTGATTGGCGGAAAACGATCGCGGCTGCGCGAGAGATAATCTTTCCAGGTGTGGTGGAAGTAGAGGGCTGCACCGTGATCGATCAGCCAAAGCCGGCGGTGCCATACCAGCATATTTGCATTGCGCGGCGTGCGATCGATGTTGGTTACAAAAGCATCGAACCAGACGATTTCTGAGGCCAAATCCGCCTCGGACTTGCCCGCTATCGGGTCAAAGGTAATCGAGCCCGGAAGATAGTCGAGGGCGAGGTTGAGGCCAGCACTTGCTCGGATCAAATCTTGAATTTCCGGGTCAGGCTCAGTCCGAGCCAGTTCGGGATCGAGTTCAACAAAGACGAGTTCGGGGATTGGGAGCCCGGAGGCGCGAGCAATCTCTCCCGCCACTAGCTCGGCGATCAGAGATTTGGCTCCCTGGCCCGCACCGCGAAATTTGAGCACGTACATACCATCATCATCTGCTTCGACGATCGCCGGCAGCGATCCGCCCTCGCGCAAGGGAGTGACATACCTGGTAGCAATGACTGTTCGCAAGCTGGGACTCATGCTATTTTCGATTTGAGATTTGAGATTTTCGATGGGAAATCACTGATTTTATGAGGGTTTGGAGCAGGGGCTTACAGTTGGATTCTTTTTTTAACTGGGACTGATCTTAAGTAGTCTCTAATTATTTTTGCATCTGTTGGCTATTGCGGGCGATCGAAATCGAGATTTCCAGGATTGAGCGATCGACTACAAAGCGTTTAATTACCGCAGCGCCACGCTGACCGAAAGCATCCAGGATACAGGCCCCCGGACTCATCCGTCCAGAAATAAAAAACCTGTATCTGATAAAGGAGTCCCCCAATTTATCCGTGGGGTCAATGCTTCAATTCTAAAATCTAAAATCTAAAATCTAAAATCGTTTGACGGAGTATTTCGTGTTTCCCGATGCCAAGCTTGTTCTGAATGATTTGTACGAGATGGAACCCAAAGTGCTGTCGGCTGTTGAGGTGGATGTCACAGGATTAAGAGTTTTTTGAGCCTATTACGAACAGCCTTCTATATACTCAACTTCAGGAAGTTTACCCGAACGGAACCTATCTACACGATTTTTGCTAGTCTCAAAAATTAGGCGGTAGTTTTTATCAACCGCATCTTTAGGCACGAAAGTTAGATATTTTCCATTGTCAGGTGGGCGGCTTACATAAGGATGAGGTTTTGCTTGAATTTGCCCTGGATATAAAGATAAAATTCGGTTTTCATTATCCCCGATTCTAGCTCCTTTGATGGTGGTAATGCGCTTGCTGCTAATATCCACTCTGGCAATGCGGCCCTTTGTTACCATAAAGCTAATTCCCTTTGGCTCTCCTTGTGGTTGAACGTAGGAACACTGATACTCGTCAATACCACCACTCCCAATTCTAATTAATCTAATTCCAGCAGATTGTGAGGCTTCATCAACTGTCATACCTACCCGAATTGGCCCTATTCCATTAATTGCTAGTTTCGAGCGCTCTGTGAATTTCGCTTGAGCGCTAACTGATGTTACCAAAATCAAAAAAATGACTGCTGTGCCAATTAGTAAAGCGACCAAATTTGAACTGTTTAACTTTCGCATTGAGTGCTATTCCTCGTTGATATCTGTAAACATTTATCTAATTCTGCTGTGATCTGAATATCGTTCGCCAGTATGCTAATTTATTTTGTACTTGTACGCAGGAAATCGTCGGCTGACTTTTGCTCGCTCGCTTGAACCGTTCTGCCTTAGAAATCTGTTTTTAGGTTGCGAGATGCCGCCCATAGCTTGTATCAAATCCGCGCTTCATCGTCGGGCGTAAAATCGAATCAACAGTCAACACTCAACCATCATTCAGTTTTTCGACTGACAGTTAACAGCCAACAGTCAACAGTCAACAGTCAACAGCCACAGGAAACAGATGTTGGCGCAACTATCCCGCCTAGGGCGTCGGTACAGTATTAGAAGTTGACAACAAAAGAGATGTATGCAATTACCCGACCAATGAATTCGACTCTATGCCCGATTGAATTGGCAAAAGCTTAGATATTCGAGCAATGACATGGAGGTTATGGACAACAGCGACTCGACGTAAATCGAAGAGATTTTTCCTTTGTCCAAGATACCGGGCACGGTCCCCCTGCCAATGACCAATATGGGAAGCGAGAATGTTCAACTGTAGTACGCTTTCTCAAGTCGAGACGACCAGTGGTAGTGGATTGACGCGCCCGCAACTCTTGCATTAAAGCTTCATCAGGATGGATTGATACACTACGTCCTCTTTTACTCTTTGTGCAGTCGGATCTCAGAGGACAAATTGCACATTCACTCGAAGGAAAATGAACAACTTTTCCCGGTTCAAATGGGATACTTACTTGATTGGGACAACTTATTAAATGCGTATCCCAAT
>NZ_JAUBRK010000013.1:0-139823 GCF_036701825.1 Microcoleus sp. MOSTC5
TCTCGCCGTTTGCTCCATTCAACAAAGGAACTGCTGCCTTTAGCAGCAGCAGTTTCAATAGTTTCGGCACTTACTCCTAACCGTTTTGCTAGGTCAGCAGCTTTCAGGGGGCGCAGTGTTATTTGGGGCTGTTCTGCTCCAAAGTTTTTGGGAGAAGTTTTATTGAATTGGCGTTGAATTTCTGCTGTTTCCAAAGCTGCGACTCGCCCATGTAAATCGGCAATTTCAGATCGCAGTTGGGCGAAAGTTTCCCTGGTTTCGGAAGCTACCGTTTCGGCCGAAAGCGCTGGGACTGCTTCAAAGAATTGCTTGATGATTTTGGCGAGCGCGGCACTTTCCGTTAGATACTGCTCTACCATGTAGTCGCGCAACTTTTGGTGGTAGTAGGGTGGCAAATAGCCCACAATTCTGATGTTCTTGGTTGCCATTGGCTCTGGTTCGGGATGGAAAAGATGCAGACCGGAGTATGCCCTTACTGTGCTTTAAAGGCATACTGTAAGCGACGCTATTTTTTCTAAAGTATGCCTGTGTGTGCTACTATAGCACAATCAATTCTTAGTATGGGTTTTAACGGGGTTGTCATCCGTCATATCTACTACTTTGAACGGCAAGGAACCCCGCGCTGCTCAATCCAACGCACTGCGGTTGAGGTCGCTGTCTACCAACAAAGCGGGCGCTTTGCTTTGCAAGTAAGCCGCCAAATGCAGCGCTGTGGTAGTCTTTTCGACTCCGCCCTTGAATGAGGCGACTGTCACGATCGTAGGTTTAATTTTGAGTTCATCAGCCTTATTTTACACTTTAAACATCTGAACGTCTAGACAACTGAATGTTTGAATGTTTAAATTTGCTCATTACTCATCCCGTTCAATCCAAGGAAAGTAGCCTGACTCACCGACTTCAAGCACCCGATAAAGAAGCCACGGTCAGATTTACCGTGGATATGTCCGAATCTCTGCACCGCAAACTGTCGATGTTGGCAGCCAGGACAGGGCGCAAGAAAGTGGATATTGTGAGGATGTTGTTGGAGGATGGGCTTAAGGAGGTTGAGGGGTAGGGACGATCGTCCTAACCCGCATCAAGGTAGCGGAAAACTTCTCCAAACCTTCGGAATCTCGTAGCGGGCTGGCGGCATAGTGGCTAGCACGCTAACCGTCCGCCCTATCAGAGAAACCTTACAAACCAGAGCAAAGAGAATGCGTTACTTTGTGTAGAAGGGCATTGGTGACTAAAAATGTGCTCAACGTCTAGTGGCATCAAAGGTTTAGAAATCATAAAAGTTTTTTATGAGTTCCACTATAAAAGAGAGCGATCGATCTTTAACACCTTCGCCTTCAGCAATTATTTGCTCCATTCGTCCCATGCTGCCTTCGCCACTTTTGCGATGACTTCCTCGCGTACCGCATCGTTTGCCCTAGAGTCTGAAACAAAAACAGAGATCGCCATATGCCGTCCGTTCGGGAGCGTCACAAGTCCAACATCATTGGTTGCAGGCGTCACTCCATTTACAGTAGACGAAGTACCCGTTTTGTGGGCTACAACCGTCCCATCAGGCAACAGTCCTTTAATGCGCTTTGGGCCTGTAGTTGTTTCTGTCATCAATTGCAGCAGTAAAGCTTGACTGGATTTTGAAAGCCCTTTTCCCTCGTGAAAGGTGCGCAACAAAACGACGGCAGCATCAGGTGTTGCATAGTTGCGGTACTTCACTGCTGTGCCTTGCGCCAGCTCCTTCTCCGTGTGAGCAACAACGATATCGTTTACGCCAAGACCGCGCAAATACTCAGTGACAACCCTTGGTTCACCAAGGAGTTTTAAGAGCACATCACAAGACGTACCGTCACTTTCAGAAACCATGTACTTTAATAGTTCAGCCAGACTGAATTCCATTCCCTGCGATGAATCGTCGAGAATCCGACTACCCTGGAGGATATCGCTGGCTTCTACACGAATTTTCTGGTCTAGCTTCAGTTTTCCTCGGTCTACTTGAGCCAGAAGGGCCATTGCAATAGGAAACTTGTAAACGCTTTGCATCGGAAATTGCTGATTTCCATTCAGAGTCACTGACTCTCCGGTTTCTAGAACTGTGGCTTTCACTCCAACACGCCCTAGAGCTGCTTGAGAAATTTGTTCGATCCGATCGCGTAATTCGTTTGTGCGCTCGGCGTTGGATATTGTGATACCGCTCGGTGCACTTGTCTCGTTGTTGGGGGTGTCTTCTCTATTACTGGAGTTAACGCTGGTGCAACCAAGAGTCAGTAAAAACAAGCAAAATGTGTAAAGCCAAGCTTTTTTAATTGTTGGAATCATGTCAATAGTTTTCGGTTAGGGTTAAGCCGTATTAAGGATATAAAAAGGGTAAATTAAAACTTCAATGTTATGAGAGCGGGTCATTTGTAGGCTCGAAAGGTAATAAACAGTGGATTGGGTGGCTAGAGATGGTTTGACCAAAGAAATTGTTGGGGTATATATTGGCAGCAGAGATGAGTTGGGAGCTAAAGAATTATGGAATTCTTTACCATCTGTTCCAGAGTCAATGTGCTGGCTCGTTACACAAATTTCTGACAGGTCTACTCGACAATTGTTCCGACCCAAATACACAAAAACCTAGCCAAAAATAGTGTCTTAACAAATTATATAGAAAGATTTTATAATACAATGCGACAAGGAATATCCATGTTAGGGAGAAAGTTCTCTGGTTTTCTCAAAAAATATCTAATTATATTGGGGCTATCTGGTATCTTACTCATAATTACAACGCATCCTTAACTTGTTGAAACCAGTCATAGTATCCTGACTGTGCAGCACTACCCCCAAAGGAATGTCCTGACTTTAATAACACGAAATTTTAGTCATCTCCGTAGCTATTTACTACCCGCCAGAGTAGCTTTCCGTTTTCTCCAACGATCACCAAGTCCTACAATACCAAACATTGCCAATCCTGCCATAGAAGATGGTTCTGGAACTGCAACGCTGGTGACGCTGACATTCGGATCGAGGCCATCACCTTGAGAGTAAATATAATCAAATGCAGCTCGATCTTTCAGCATATTTGCACGCAAAAACAGGGCGCTCCAACGGGCGCTCGTTTCAATCCCAACGGATCGAGTTAATGTAGCAGTATTGAGGTCGGGGTTCGCACCAGCAGGGTTATTAACATTGGTAATGCCGAAATGATTTGCGCCCGTAACAGCAATCAAAGTTTTGGGTGGTGTTTGAATTTGGTCAAAGGTGCTTTGAGATCGATCTGGAAGGGCGACACCATCGATATCGCCTTGAATCAACGCCACGGCAATGCCATCATTAGCGATAGGGACAAATTCATTTGAAATCGGATTGCGTAAGTTGGCTCCAAAAAATGCACCTGCTAATAGTTCTTTTGGGCGCGTAAATGGCTCTTGACACAAATACAATTCTGGGAGGCATTTATTACCAATCACTGATAGCCCCACTGCACCACCGAAAGAATGACCCAATAAACCAAGGCGCTGTGTATCGACAACAGACGAAATCGGAGAGGTGGTCTTTGTCTTTTCGATCGCCATTTGAGACAAAACCGCCCCAATTTGCGAAGTTTCTGCCAGCAAGCTAGGCGGTGAGTTGGGATTGATGGGCAAAGGGCGAAAATGGTTCGGAACGACTACGACAAAGCCGTACCGCGCCACCTGGCTAGCGTAATCTGAATAAAAGGATTTATCTACAAGCGCACCTTGCAATAAAAGTACAATGGGGAAAGAGTAATTACCCGAATTAATATCAGATAATTTAGGATAATAAATGTCGGCTAAATCGTTATTAGCAGATATCGTTGTACTGTAAAAGCTGGTTTCTTTAAATGGCGGTGAATAATCGATAGTTGCGGCGGAGGTTTTCCCACCAAATACCACAATAAAGGCAGCTATTATCCAAACAATTGATAAGTTTTTGGTAGATAATAAATAACGTTTATAATTGAGCATTAATTTTAGTTTAAGAGGGCGTACATAAGCTATCAAACAGTAACTGCTCACCGCAACTATCGTTGCGGTATCGCCAAGAGAGGCAAAATTTGAGAGCAGCCCCAATCAAGGCTGGATGAAAAGAGGTGGAATTACCAGCCTGAAATTAACAAATAGTTCAGTAAAACTGTAAACCCGGAGGACTGCGACCCGCCAAACAAAGCAACTGATAAAGTTGAGCGATGGCTTCTTGTCCTTGTAATCGTACTGTTTCCAAAAAACTAAACATTTGAGCCACTAACTGAGCGCCCCAATCACTACGCGCACCACCACTCACCTTCCGATGTACTACAACTGGACGCAAAGCTCGCTCGGCATCATTATTATCCGGTTTAACTTCTGGATAATCTAAAAAAGTGAACCACTCCGTCCAATGACGTTGAATCCGGTTGGCTAATCGTTGAGCATCGGCAGGCCAACCTTTAATAGGTGGATTAGTCAAAACAGCAAGCAATTTGGCTTCGAGTAAAAGACGTTCTGCCGCCATCACTTCTCGACTCAATTGACCAGCATGATACTCCCGATACAGAGTTCTAGCAGTGGTTAAAATCTCACCCACTGCTTCTGCTAACAGCCGATTACCCTCAAAACGACTGAGCGTGAGCGCTTCTAAGTCCCGTTCCAGGTGGGTCAAACATTTCTGTTTGGCTGCTGCTGACTGAGGGTTGTAAGCACTAAAACAATCGCTACTGAGAATACCTTCAAAGTTTTCTCCTAATAACTGCTTGAGTTCGGCACTACTGCGAGTGGGAGCTAATAGGAGTACACAAACCTTATCACTGGTAGCTACCCATAACCAATATTTGATGCCATCAATGCAGTAAGTGGTTTCATCAACACAACGCACTCCTGGTTGTTGCACGTAGGTAAGCCACTGCTGATAAATTGGCTGCAAGCATACTTTGAAGTAGCGCTGCATTTTGGCGAGAGAACCTTGAGAAATAGGAACTCCCAAGACGTGTTCCACGAAATATTCTTGTTTTCTCCAGGGTAAGTTACCACCATACCCCAGCCAACCAACTACGCTACACAATCTACCACCGTAGCTAAATCCTTCGATTACGCCTGGTGGTAGCTGAGAGTATCCTGACCAACCACAATCGGCACACTGGCATAACCGACGGCGGTATTCCCTGATTTCTACAGGTTGGTCTACCAACTCTGCTACTTGTTGCACTTTCCGGGCGGAGGCTGTAACTGGTTCTACTGCTGCTTGACACATCGGACAAGTTTCTAGTTCTAGCTCGATGATTTGGTCAGCCTGACCAAATCCATTGCGAGTCTTTCCTGGGTGGTCGTATTTTGGACCGCGTTTAAACCCTTTTTTTCGCTTGCTTTTGTCGCTCGGCTTTTTGAGTTGGTCTGCTGAGGGAGGAATGGAACTATTTGATGAGTCGCGGTTTTTTAGCTGATCTAACGCTTCTTTTAACTGTTCAATCTCCTGTTGCTGCTCTTCTATAAGCTGCTGTTTTTCGGTCAGTTTTCGTTGTTGCTGTTGAAGCTGCTGCTGTTGCTTGAGTAGCCATTCTCCCAAACACAAGACTGTGTGCGCCATTTTTTCTACTGCAATGGCTATCTCTACTGGTTGGCTGAAGAGTGTGGCTGTGTTGAGCATAGAAGCTACTATACTCTATTTTCTCCTCTTTGCCTCTATCCCTGGTTTGGCTTACTCCCTGTTTGAATTTATCTAGGCTCAAACCTCACCATTTGCAATACCGCAACGCAGTTGCGGTGAGCAGTTACATCAAACAAGAACGCAAGTCGGCGACGGCTGGTAAGTAAGGACTCAGGAACTATGTAAGCTGGATGAGAGGTGGCTCTTAGGAGTACCAAGCTATCTTTCCAAGAGTTTTGGAGTTTTAGCCGTTTAAAATCTTAGCGATTTACAGCTTTTGTGGCTTGTTTTGTGCTGCTAGTCTAGAAACACTGCCTTAAATGTACGATCCAGACCAATCGAGTAAAATCTACCTAAAGGTGTAAACTTAACTTTAACTTTAGTTAGATACGAAATATCGTTCATATTGCATGAGTTCGCTAAAGTGCTCTGTTGACTGTAGCAATTCCTAGCCAGGTGAGAAGTTAGATGGCTGATACTGATAAATCAGGCGTCAGATCCTCCGTCTGCTATATGCTAAATCCGTTGAATGACTTTATTCAGTCCAATTCCCAGCTACCATCGGTTAAAGGAGATGAGAGCGTCGCATAGAATCTGTTAATCAAGGACTTGATGAATGCAACTAGAAGATGAGTAGTATTTGGTTGCGCCTAATGCTCCAAAGCAGAAGCCAAATGTAGAAAATATCCTTGGCGTAGGAGCGAAGCGACTTGCAAGCTGGCATCTTGGCTATTCCCCTTGAGTCGCCAACGATCGCTCATAATGGAACGAAAGCGAGCAAAGTTTATTATCGTTGAATTTGGGCAAGCGCTCCCATTTAGCAAGAACAGCAGTACATAGCTCCTGTCGTTGTAATGTTTTTGCTTCGATTCAATTTACCAAAGCTATCAAGGTCAAGCAGATTGACATGGAATGTCCAGGGTGCAAGGGACTCACAATCATTCACGTCCGCGCTGTTCCGGGTGTCCACCAGCAATATGATGTGGAATGCCCCGTTTGCGGTGGCACTGGAGAGCTTCCAGACACCGCCGAATTCCCAAACCATTGCCCTGCTTGCGGCGAACCTGTCCGCGCTGGGGAGACGTGGTGCGATCGCCATAAACCAGCAGAGCAACTTGAGTAGGCATTAAACTCAGATAAGTGTCAAGAAAGAAGAATTATATTCTTTAGAAACTGATTTTGTAGCAAAAAGCTTCATAATTACTTTAGTTTTGCCAATGAATATTCCTCCCAATCAATCTAACAACCCGGCATTTGAGAGACAGAGTTGGTTTAGCAGCCGCAAAGCTCTGGAATATATTAGGTATTGTTTGAAAGCAGCCCGTCAAGACATCCGCATTGCTTCAGGATTTTTTACGATTCGCGGTTGGGGATTAATCCGACAATATACTACAAACAAAAATACGTAAATATTCAGACTTTTGAGTTGGCTTAAGCCGTAGTAAATGCGAAGTGTTGGGCAGTAAAAAACGGGAGAACTCGATCGCCCGAAGCCCGAAGCACCGCAGCAATTACAGCAATTGAGCACCTAGCAAACACTAAACGGAGTCTAGTAATTGATGTTCACTGCACCGATCGTCCCAGCAATTACGGCTCAAGTTTCCCAATTGCCAAACACTCAAGTTATTAATGCCCAAGTGCTTAGCATCGGAGACGGCGACACTCTCACGATCCGCAACGCCAACGGACAAAACATAACCGTCAGGTTGGCTTGCATTGACACGCCTGAAAGAAATCAACCGGGAGGAAAAGAGGCAGCGGATCGTCTTAGTGCGCTTCTTCCAAGAGGTACATCAGTAAAAGTTCTTCCCGTAGACAAAGACCAGTACGGGCGCACGGTTGGAGTCGTGTTCAGTGACAGAAATATTAATCTGCAATTGCTGAAAGAAGGGCAAGCGTGGGTCTACGAGGAGTACATCAGCAACTGTCGCACCAGCGCTCAACAATTGCGGCAAGCTCAGAGTTCGGCTCAGCAGCAACGTCTTGGGCTATGGAGTCAAACTAATCCTTGCCCTCCGTGGGATTATAGAAAAAATCAGTGTGGAGTAAAGCCCGCTGCTGCCCCCCAAAAATCTGCACCAACTCCACAAAGACCTGTACCCAATCAACAAACTAATTGTGACCCGAGTTACCCCGACGTGTGTATCCCCCCCGCACCACCTGATTTAAATTGCGGCGACATTCCTCACCGTCGCTTTCGCGTACTACAGCCAGATCCACATGGGTTTGATAGAGATAAGGACGGCATAGGTTGCGAGAGATAAAGGAAACCTGCCATTCCTATAAATGGATAGGCGGGGATACTCAATTTTCCCAGTCTAGGGCTTGAACCTGGTACGACTCGCTCAGGATACTGCCGTCTCCTAATTTTTGCTGGCTTTCTCCATCAAACAAAAATTATTGTCACAATAAAAAGAATTCTACCGAGAGACAAAAGAGATGAAGCAAGAGGAAGCAATGCGACGAATTGACAGGGTAGCCCAGAATAATTTGACGAAACTGGATTTGTCGGGATTAGACTTAGAGGAATTGCCGCCGGAAATTAGTAAATGTACGCAGCTTGAGACGTTAGTATTCGCGGCATACCAGCCAAACAAGTTTGAAGCAAGGAGATATTGGATAACTAAGTTTCCTGATGCTGTTCTTAAATTAACTAACTTAAAAATACTTAAGCTTAGTGACCATGAGATAACCGAAATCCCAGAGACGATCGGACAACTATCCAATCTAACAAAGCTTCACCTCGGTAACAATAAGATAACCAAAATTCCAGAAGCAATAGGGCAACTGTCACATCTGAAACTGCTTTACCTCGGTGACAATAAGATAACTAAAATTCCAGAGACACTCGGGGAACTATCCAATCTGACAAAGCTTTACCTCAATAAAAATCAGATTACCTTCATCCCAGAAACCATCGGGCAACTGTCACATCTGACACTGCTTGACCTCCATATCAATCAGATTACCGAAATCCCAGAGGCAATCAAGCACCTGGTCAATCTGACAGGGCTTGACCTTAGTTGGAATCAGATAATAAAAATCTCAGAGGCTGTTGGGCAACTATCCAATCTGACAAAGCTTTACCTCGGTAGCAATAAGATTACAAAAATTCCTGAAGCGATCGGGCAACTGTCCAATCTGACACGGCTTTGCCTCGGTAACAACCAGATTACCTCCATCCCAGAGGAGATCGGGCAACTGACGAATCTGACAGGGCTTTACCTCTATAACAATCAGATTACCTCCATCTCCCAGAAGATAGGGCAATTGTCCAATCTGACACTCCTTTACCTCGACAGCAATCAAATTACCTCCATCCCAGAGACTATAGGGCAACTGTCCAATCTGACAGTGCTTGACCTCCGCAACAATCAAATTACCTCCATCCCAGAGACTATAGGGCAACTGTCCAATCTGACACTGCTTGACCTCCGCAACAATCAGATTACCTCTATCCCAGAAACCATCGGGCAACTGTTGAATCTGACACATCTTTACTTCCGTAACAATCAGATTACCTCCATTCCAGCGGAATTCGGGCAACTGTCCAAGGTGAGATCGCTTGACCTCAGTAAGAATGAGATTGGCTCCATCCCAGAGGAACTCGGACAACTATCGAATCTGACACAGCTTTACCTCAATGAGAATCAGATAACTAAAATCCCAGAGGTTTTCGCGCAATTGTCGAATCTGAGATGGCTTGACCTTAGTGAAAATCAGATAACCAAAATCCCAGAGGCAATAGGGCAACTGTCCAATCTGAGAAAGCTTTACCTCAATAACAATCAGATAACTGAAATTCCAAAGGCACTCAGCCAACTGTCCAATCTGATCGAGGCTGACTTCGATAACAATCTAATTACTCACATCCTAGAGCCGATTAAGCTTGTATCATTGAGTACACAGGATTTCTTTAGCCAGAAAATTATTCCCCCAGAGTCACTTAAGGCTCAGTTTAATTGGCGAAAGGGTGAGTACCTTCACCCTTACCTTATGGAAAGTCTAGAAGGGTTCAACGAAGCGTGGGAAAAAGAGTAGGCACGATTTGCCCCACTTTGGATAACTAAGTTGGGAAATCTCCCAAAATATATTGGTATGAAGGTAGGTTAAGTGCAGACTCTCTAAGGTGTCTCAAGGGTGAGAGAGTCTGCGATCGTTGCAAATAGCTCAGGAAAATCAATTTCTTCATCTAGAATTTGAAACCCTTATAGCCATCAGGACATAAGCGTTTCCCCGCCTAACCTCCCCCTACAAACTCAAGTACCTCACCCTGCACCGAACGCTTTTTTTGGTAGGGATTAGAACAAGACCGACTAGGATCGCCGGACAATTAGAACAAAACCTAAAAGCACTCTAAACCTTTTTTAGACGGGAAATAGTGGTATACCCGCCCTGTCAGGGCAAAAATTGTAGAATTAGGTGCTGAGTGCTGGCACGGGTTGCGATTCTGGCAGAAGTGCGATCGGAACTCCTTCACTCAGGATGCTTTCAAATTTCTAATGTGTTCTACTTGGAAATCAAGGTCTATCTATTGTTGTGTAAGATATTTGGTTAGTTCTGAAACTTCACCAGCGCGTTGCCAGTCACCCTCTCCTCGCCTAACTTTTGTGCGAGCCGTAATTTTCTGAATTTCCCAGAGTTGCAATGCGGTGTACGGCCCCTCGGCTTTACCAGAGCGGAACACGTACCAGTTAGCAACTTCGGGGGCTGCTAGTCTCGCAGGTCGCATTCGAGTTGATCCAGCGTCGGCGCTCAGTTGGTTGAGGTCTTGTTCGATTGGATTTGGAGCGGGTAAGTTTGTGGCAGCAGGCGATCGCCTTTTTTGCTTTGCAACAGGTGCGGTGGAATCCTGCGAGCGCCTTTCTTGCTTGGCTGCCCGTCGCCGACGCGCCCATAGATCGTATTGATAAAGTAGAAGCACTGAAGCAACCCACAGCCAAAATACAATAAACCAAACATTTACCAGTGGCTCAAAACCTTGAGACAATACCTCGGTTATCGGTTGGTTGAATTTTGCGCCAGTCATAGCAGCACTAATAAGCGCTGCGACCGTATTTAAAACTTGATAAGTTACGGCGTTATCTATTTGGCTTTTTTCAATTCCCTCTGGGGCCGCCGCATAGAAAAGGAAAACCAGGCAAGTTAGAGTAATTATTGCTGCTACTAGGGAAGCAATAAGGGCGTTGATTCCTTCTCTCAAAGAGTCCCAGTTTGGTTTGTTCCATGCCTTAACTGGCTTGGTAGTGGCAAGTTTTCGGTGTAACTCTTGATGACCCAGAAAAGATTGAGGATACCGAGGCGCGGCCCAAAAGGAAATTCCTGTAAGACAATGATGGTAAACAGTCATCCACGCTGCTGAACCCGCCCAGCTTCCAAGTAACCAAAAAACAATGCCTCCACCTGACATCGGCATTAACTTCGCTAAAAAATTCGAGGTACTGCCATAGGTTACGGTTAGTGCGATCGTCCTCAAACATGAGATAGGATGAGGAAACCACGCGGGCCATGATGGAATTTTCATGAGTTTGCAGTTTTGATAGGGATATCAAGATTGTCTCAAGCTTTAGTCCCAAGTGGTGAATTCAACCTTCCAGGTCAGCGCCTGGGAGGTTGAACTATTTTGATACAATGGGTTAGCGAAAAACTAACTTACAACCGTAAGCTGTGGGCGGAGACAGCTTGGTCTTTCGGTCGCCACGTCGAATTACAAAAAATAAAATTATGAAATTTAAAGGGTTTGACAAACAGTCTAAAAAACTGAAAAAATACAACCAATTAGATAAGCGCTTCACAAGTGATGGCACTGAATTTACTATGGAAGATGTACCGGATAACGGGGTCATAATGATTATGGACGAAGTTATGTATTTTCCTGAAGGTGTATTAGCTGGCAAAATTTATTATCCAACATCTATAGAAGGTAAAATATTATATCCATCTGCCCCTTATTCTAAATGGCCAGAAATTTGTAGCTGCTATGGTGTTGAAATGCCTGATACTGCAACAGCGGGAGTTGAGGGAGAAGCAATTGGTTTTTGGGAGTGGGTATATCAAAAATGTCTGCCTGTTACTTTGTTAGATTGTCCTTGGGAAGTTCTTAGATTATTGTCTAAAAATGTTTTGGCAGCCTATCGTGTTCCTTTTACAAATAGAGCTAGAGAAAACAGAGACTTTAGAAAATAATTGAAGGGGTTTAAGGAAACCACGCGGGCCATGATGGAATTTTCATGAGTTTGCAGTTTTGATAGGGATAACAAGATTGTCTCAAGCTTTAGCCCCAAGTGGTTTGTTCAACCTTCTAGGTCAGTGCCTGGGAGGTTGAATTGTTACTCGCACCGCAAGAGTATGACAGTCCGAGCCCAGACAGTACCAGATGTGCGATTGTGTGAGTTATGGCAACCGTTCGATAGCTCAAAACCTAGAATTTAGCAGAAGACTTTCTCATTACTGACGAACCGACAACCGCAGGTATTTCAGTCATTATCACGTTAATTGAAGGATGCGGGATGCTCAGAAAGCTTGAGGTTAATCACCCTGACTTCTTCCTGACTTTACACTAAGTGAGCTACTGATTAAGATTGAAGCAAATACAAAAAGGGTGGTTATGTTCGATCGCGCTCAATGGTTTTTGGCTGGTATGTCGATCGCACTTTCAGTTCAGTTAAGTCAGCCAGTTGCAGCAGCCGTGCCCGTTGGCAAAACCGTACAAACAGCACAAACTAAGAGTAAGGAGGCTGCCCACAAAGCTTTCAAAGAAGGAGTACAACTATCCCAGCAAGCAACGGCGGAATCTTTAAAAGGTGCGATCGTAGCATTATCGGGAAATGCACTTGGAGCGAAGGCTGAAGAAACGCGATCGGGAAACAGAACATTTGCGGATTGGTGTCGCCAAAAACCTAATTTGAGTCCTGAAGCTAAACATACTGTTGAGGTGCTATTGCAGAAAGCGGGAACTACTGAGTGCGAGGCGGCCGATCGGAAACTTTCTCTTCTCACGGAACTAAAACTCTACAAAAATCAAATCAGTGACATCAAACCGCTAGCATCTTTGACTAAACTGACTGCGATCGAACTCTGGAACAATCAAATTAGCGATCTCAAACCCCTAGCATCCTTGACTACATTGACTCGGCTCTACCTCCACAACAATCAAATCAAGGACATCCAACCGCTATCATCCTTGACTAACCTGACCGATCTCTTCCTCTACAACAATCAAATCAAGGACATCCAACCCCTAGCATCCTTGACTCACCTGAGTAGGCTCAAACTCGAAAACAATCAAATCAGGGACATCCAACCGCTAGCATCCTTGACTCACCTGGCTGTTCTCGACCTCGACGAAAATCAAATCAGCGATATCAAACCGCTAGAATTTTTGACTAAACTGACTGAACTGGGGCTCACCAAAAATCAAATCAGCGACATCAAACCGTTAGCATCCTTGACTAAACTAAATTGGCTCTGGCTCATGAAAAATCACATCAGCGACATCAAACCACTAGCATCCTTGACTAACCTGACTGGGCTCGGCCTCGGCGAAAATCAAATCAACGACATTAAACTGCTAGCATCTTTGACTAACCTAATTCTTCTCGACCTCCTTAACAATCAAATCAGGGACATCAAACCGCTAGCATCTTTGACTAACCTGACTACTCTCTTCCTCGATAATAATCAAATCAACGACATCAAACCGCTAGCATCTTTGACTAACCTGACTTGGCTCGGCCTCAGCGGAAATCCAATCGCTCCCAAAACTTGCCCGCTCAAACCAGAGTCTATCTGTAAGTGGCCCAAAAATTAAATGCTAAAAATTTACAGTTCAAAAAATTAGAGGTACAAGATTATGACACTTATAGTTTCAGACAAACATAAAAATTTATAAAAGTCGATCGCCCAATCAAAACATCCCATCCAGCAACTCGGTAACGTCCTGTTGGTCGCGACCCCGGTTGTCATCGTAGATCATTAAAGTGTTGAGATTCTTGTGCCGACTGAGTTTCTGCACCTTCCGCACGTTTCCGTCTGTTGCATCCAGTGCCGCCGTGATAACACTGTGTCTGATGCGGTGAGGGAACATCTGCTACTGGCGTTGCTTAATCAGGGTATGAAAAAAATAACTTGAAAATCCCCAAGCTTTGTGGATACTGGTTTCCATGACTGGCATATTTAGCCTTTCATACCATAAATCAGCAACGCCTGGTTTTGGTCTAACTTTTTGTGTCACACTTACAATTACAAACTTGAGATTGGATCTGACTACAGACCAAATCCATATCCTCAGTTTGATTATTCATTTATCTTTTTTTTCAACATGAATATCCACAACAATCGGTCTGTTTTTAGCAAAACAACAGCAATTATATTTCTGTTGTTAAGTTGTCACACTTGTGCAGTATTACCTTTATTATTAAAGCCTTCAAGTCCAATAAATTCGGATAGGACTTCTGATAGTAAAAAATTTGATAAAGACAAGGATAAAGACAATGATAAAGACGATGATAAAGACGATGATAAAGACGATGATAAAGACGATGATAAAGACGATGATAAAGATGATTAGTATTGACTGAATTTATAAATGGTGAAACTTTAAGTTTGTACAAAAATGTAATTGTATATTTTCGACTTTTTAAATTGGGATATGTTAGTTTTTTGATGTTGCTTCAATGGTTACAGGGCTTAGGCGGGGAAATGTGATAACCCGCTAAAGCTGTAGCGATTTTCACCCCTAGGCCGGAAAATATAACAAGGCTGACAAAGTATCAGAAGAGCAACGCATTAAACCAACGAAACTACCTATGACAATTGGCAAGCTTGAACTCATCATCAAAATTAACGAACTCCCTACCAACGTAGAAACTAACAAAGACAACTGGAAAACATTTCAGCTTGACTGTGACGATCGGATAGTGTCCGTTACTGTTAAGCCAAAAATATGGAAGAAGCTTGAGGATGCTGCTGCCAACTATCCCATGTGGGTGGCTGCTATCGGTGGCAAGATGGGCGAATCAACATCTAACGGCTTTGTGCTATCAGACCCAAATATCCAAGTCTTTGAGAAAAAACCGAACGAACCTAAACCTGAAGCAGGACAGTGAGAGCAGTTGCAAGTCCAGGGTCAGAATATGACGGTATTCTGACCTCGCTTTCGCGGTTGCAAGTCAGGGATGGGGAAATACTATATTTGTGTAGTATAATATAGGATTAACGTTCCGATTGCGGGTTTGTAGACTATAGCTGGTACTTCAAGCCATTAAATAGCGTATCTCCGTGGCACACCCATCGTAAAAAAATAGCTGGTTGAGAACTAGCAATATTTGGTAGGAAGCACCAGCACTAGGTGCAAATTTATTTTGTAATATGGAGCTTATATGAACTATAAGGAACAAAATGCGATAATTATTACTTCATATATTGTTAGCATTTCAGCAAGCTTTATAATCACGAACTTTATTACCAACTTTTCTGGATTAGAGGTTGTGATCAGCCATCTAAATGTCCCTACTATCCTTATTTCTGGACTAGAGGTTGTGATCAGCCATCTAAATGTCCCTACTATCCTCACGTTGTGGTGGTTCTTTTACTTTAAATACGGCTGGACACTGCCTGGTATCAAGCGGATAATATTTCGTGTAAATCTTAATGGCACTTGGTTTGGGAGCTACAAATCATTAGACAGCAAAAATCAAGAAGCCAAAGGGGAAATAGGTATTAGAATTAAACAAGACTTTTTGACTATTAGCTTAAAATCCTTTACCGAAAAGTTCAATAATTACTCTTATAGTGAAGAAGTTAAGTATGAGGAAAAAAGTGATACATACGGAGTAGTTTATGTTTACTCCCAAAAAGAAAACAACATTTTAGACACATCCCAGAGAAACGGAACGAGTGAATTAATGTTAAAGAAGAGGGATGATACACTTTATCTTGAGGGAATATTTTGGACATCTCATGGAACCAAAGGCGAACTTTCTGTTAGAAGGATTACAGAAAAGCAGATAGATACGTTTAAGGAAACAAAAAGCATATTTGAATCTAAATAGAGGGAAATGAATGCAGTATATATATATAGATGGTGATGATATTGGTTTGAAAATTGAAAAAAGTTTCATGACAAATGATGAGGCTGAACTCAGAGTAGTTAATATTGAAGTTGATAGAGCCGTATCTACTATTTCAAGTCAGCTTAAAGATAGAGGTTTTGACATCATCTTTTGTGGAGCAGATGGAATAATATTCAAAAAGGATAAGATAGATATAGAACTATTGCAGGCATATATCAGTGGTCTGAGTTTTAGCATTAGATTCTCGGTCGGAATTGGGAACACATTGAGAGAAGCATTCTTGGCATTAAGATACGCAAAATCTAATGGCAAAAATGGTATAGCTATTTTAGAAGACGAGTTTAAATGGATAAAGAATGTATAACATGAGAACGTCATACAGTTAGATAAGATAGTAATCTCGTGTGTGCAACCAATACCTAAGAGCAAGTTTTGGTGACACTCGCTATTTATTAGAAAGTCTAAGAATTAAACACAATGATATGGGCTTAAATCAAAAGCCTGGAAATCAATTGGGTCAAGATATGGGGTTATTCTGAAACCGTTATAGTTAACTTTGCCGTGTCGGGTTAGGGTGTCTTACCTTTGTCTTACTCGTCTTGCCAACTGTTTTACATTGCGCCCTACTCTCTACAATCAGGTCTATTCCTTGGGGGGTGAAACTGAGCATGAACCTTTCATCGCCATGCGTCGCCTTTTTCTCAGAACCTGGATTGCAGGCAAAGCTTTGCGGAGGAAAATTTTAATTTTATACAATCCCCACCGGGATACGTCTCATACTTATAATGTGACCATGTTGACGAACGATACAGTCCATATAATGACACCCTTTGTAAGCTGAGCTTTCCTTGACTGTAGAGCCTATTCCAGCCTCATGACCAAGATCATTAGTTTTTTCTGCCTCATGACCTTCATTCCTCACTGTCCATTCAACCCTAGCTCCAGGAGGAAGCTTGTCATTATTGACTAAAGTGAATGTAATAGAGCAATTTTTAGGAACTGAACTGATTTGATTATAACCCGACCATTTATTTGTTTCGTTATAAATATGTTTTTTTCGTTCTGCTTTCACAAAAACATTTGGTGTAAAGGCTGAAAGGATTTTTGAGTCTTGCTTTGAATGGCAAAGCATTCGCACTTCTGATTCCGGCAAAGGGAAAAAATGCTTGTAAACATTGCTCCAAAGAGCAGCAGCTTCAACTTCCGTACTTGCTGCTACAGCTCTTGTAGCAAGGTCTCCGAACTTTTGCAGGTGGTCAATAAATTCTAAAAATCCCTGTTCTCCTAATCGCTCCGACAAAACCTCTTTAGTATTCACCGGGTTACACACTTTTTGATCATCCTTAAGTCGCGCCAAAATCAATTTCAATATCCCCGCTAATGCTTCATCTTCACTAGCAGTTTCGGAATTACTCAGTCTTCCGTAAGACTCCGCAACTAGAACCGTTAATAAAATAGCGGAAGGTCTTCCTTCTCCTTCTTTAATATTTAATATTACCCAAGCTTTAAGGTAGCGTATTAAACGCCGTACTTGGCTGCGGGTTTCTTTAGGTACCTGTTTTTTGAACCACAAGTAAATCAATTTTGGATCGCTGTCTTCCCAGTCATCATTTTGCGTTGCTAAAGCTCTGGCATCACGAGAGCTATCTAAATGATAGACAGGCACATCAATATGAAAATTTTCACCGTAATGAATACGATTGCATCGCATTTTAGGCAATGCCACTTTTTTTATGTCTGATTGCTCTTTTGCGTATTGTTCCAATTTCTCTTGAACCATTCTCTTGAGCTGTAGAGGGGTAAAATTACCATCCTCAGGTTGACCTGACCACTGAAAGTAAACCCCCAAGTCGATATCAAATTCTTCATTCTGCATAAGAGGCCGGAGCTGGGTTGCAAATTTATAAGAGCCTTGCAGCCAAGAATAGATCGGATAAGCACTGTTTTCTCTCAACTGTTCTTTGAGATATTCCGCTAAGTCGTTCCATCGTTTTTGTTGAGATTCTCTTTGTTCATCGGTCGGAATAATACGTCGGTGGAGTGTCTGCTTTTCGCTGTCATTGGTGAAAAATAAAGATGCGACAATTCCCATAATGCTATTCCTGGCTGAATTGGCTGCCGAAACGACCGTAATAGAAATGAGGTTCTTTTGGGATGTGTCTCAACATTTTCTGGAAGTGAGGAAGTGTAATTTTCTCACGCAATGTTGCATGGGCCAAGCCTTTAATAGTTGATTGGGCTGCTGAAGTTGCAACATCAAGTCCTAAGTCGCGTTCTTGGGATCTTGACTGAAGACAATCAATACGGACATAACGCTCTTGCAACTTGTGCCCTAACATGGATTCCGTTAATTTCTGCTGTGAGGATAGAATGACTGACATCAGCCGTGTGTCATAAAACCAACTCAAAATTCCCATGTTCTGACGGATACTATGTGAAAAGGAATATTGAGATGTTGTTGTGCCAATACTCAGAATAGAAATTTGTTTTGACGGTATGTTGAAGAAATATTCCGCTTCATGAAGGGCAATCAAATCTGGTGTGTTGGCGCAAAGTCCACCATCAGTAAACAATTCGTCTCCAACTTGGGCTAATGGAAAAAATGTTGGGGCTGCTGACGTTGCCAAAGCAACGTCATGAACTCTTACCCTATAATCTCGCTCAAAGTTTTTATGATGTGGTGTTTTGAAAACTTGGGGTTTGCCTTTGGTTAAATTAATTACTGGGATGACGACCGGATGCTTTAAATCACCAAGCAATGTCAAAGGATCGATCAATTCTTTCAACGCCTTGCACAAACCCTCTTGTTTATATTTGGAAGTAAAAAGGGCACGCCCCATGTCAATTACTTTGCCTACTGTCGATTGCGGATATGACCGCTCCGAAAAAATACTCTGTCCATTCTTCTCAAAGGCTTGCAAGATTTTTTTTGCAGGAACTTCTGATGCCAAACTGAGTGCAATAATGCCACCAATTGAAGTTCCGGCCAAAAGGTCAAAACATTGTGCAATTGGCTTTCCGGCTTTCTCTTCCAATTCACATAGAATAACGGCTTGGTAGAGTCCAAAATATCCTCCACCACTGAGAGAAAGGATTTGAAAATCGTTTAGTTGTTGCATTAACTGAATTTATTCCGAGATGAGTTGCCTTGTAAGGAACTTCTGAACTTACTTTTTTACTACCAATAGAGAACTCATAAATACTAACCTTTTGCTTAAAAAGTCAACAACTCTAAAATAGTGCGGATATCCGAACCCATCAGCATAGAAACTTCGGCTACATACCTTACACACCTGCATCGCAGGAGCATTGCGTTTTTCTCGCAGCCAATCGCACTATCCGGGAACTTCTTGACTAGGGTGGGTTGTGACAGTTGCTCAGGGTGCTCCGGGGGTAACGGCGCGGCTGGCAATTCATCCTGTACGTGGGGAATTTGGTGTTTCCCCGCCTAAACCCCTAGCGGGATTTTTTCGACGGGCTGTTAAATTTTTGCCGAAGTGAAAAAAACTTAGAAGACCGTCGGAAAATAGTCGCCTGCCCGTCCGGCTGAGGACATTTAACATCGTGTGTCACGCTTGACGCTATTTAATAACCTTAGTGGTTCCAGGCTCTGACTCAGGATAGCTAGATATGCTGAGCTAGCTTTTGGGTGTGATGTGTTAGGTATTTATAAAGCCACTTTGAGATACCTAACCTCACCCTGCAACCTGCACCCCCCTACCCTGCACCCTGAGCTGATTGCCTTTTTCGACCTCAAATCCCAAAATAAAAATTGTTTTTCGGGTTTAGCTCCGTATTCTGAGCTTGCTGTAATAGTTTTAAGCTCTGGTTCAGGAGAGAGAATTTTTCTTGTGCCACTTAGCTGTGCCAGTTTTGCTGTGTCACAGCTTCAATAGTTGTGCAAGTTCTAGCTCGGGATATGCGGTCATGCTAACGCACTAAACTAATTAGGTAAACGCCATTCTTTCTAATAATTTATGTTACGCTTAATTAGCTTCTTTATAGATTCATCAGTCAAACCTAACTCTCGTAACAAACAACACTGAATAATTACTTTTAAACTCTGAAAAAGATGAACTAATTCTTCTGGTTTAGCAGCTTTTTTGCTATGGTGAGTTAGTGCATTACGAGTGGTAATAGCTTTGCTAATAAAACTTTTTATGTTATCTGCTCCTCCTACAAAATTATCAGGTAATAAGTGTGTGATATCTTCTAAAATTTCTGTTAACCTAGTATGCAATGTAAATCTATTTAAATTAGAACTAACTTGTCCTTTTAAAGCCGCTCTAAAGTCATCACTAATACCATGTGGATTCTCACGATTTTTGGGTGGGAATTCTGCAATAACTTCTAAAAGATTTTTAGAAATACCTTCCTGGTATATTTTAGTTTGTTGATATTTACTTTCTTTATATTTATTTCCGTGATAAACTTCCAAAGCTTGAATCATATTAAGAAAACGATAATGTAGGTACAGATTAGGAGTGTACATTGTGACCATAAAAAGCTCAAAAACAGATTCATAGAGTTCCTTTTTATGAAGCCATTGTTTAAAAACTTCTCCTAATTCACCTTCTATGTCACTATAAAGGAATAACATCTCATACGGAAATATTTTTATTTCCGAACTATTTTCAGAGTTCCAAACAGAAAAGAGTATATTAACTTGTTTCTCTTTAATTCCTTTTTCAATAGAAGGCGATCCGTCATCCTTAAAAATTCGCCTCTCATAAGAAACATTTACATTTCCAGTTACAGCAGAGATTGACGAAGGCTTTGATATAGCAAAAGTTAAAAAGTCACGGAAATGAAGGATTACCTCAACGCACTTGTCTAGTGGTTCATTTTTTGGATTATGTAAAGTTAAAAACGTTTTTTGCTCAACACTACCCTTATAATAAGTTCTTCCAAAATATATATCAAAAGGATTAAGATATATTTGCGAAAAACTAATAGACAAATCTAGTGCTTTAAATTCACCCATAGGAATTGAGGAAGGTGGCTGATAGCTGAGCCATATTTTATTTTCCTTTCCAGACCACATGCCTTGAATACCAGACTTTCCAATCCATTCTTCTAAGTAAAAATATCGTACAGAAATAGAAGTAAATTTAATTTCTTGCTCATTCTTAAAGTGAATTTGACGAAAAAGATAAGCAGCTTGAAAGAAAAGATCGTGTCTATCGATAAGCTCAAAATTCAATAGTGAACCATAACACTTATACAAGGTAACTTCTTCATTGTTCTCTAACAGACCAAGAATAATAGTTTCTTCAGGCTTAATTAAATCAATGATAGTAGTTTCTTCTGTTGCTTTTAAATTTTCTGGAAGTAAGCTTTCACCTGCTGGCAGCAAGTCTTTTTCTTTACTTACTTCTTGAAAAGGTGAATCATAGAAAGAACCTAGTAGTTCTAATTTTACTCCCCCATTTGCTGAAAAGCTCAGTTTGCCTGGGACTACTACTTCTGGACTGTTTGGAAGCCACCATTTGCCTAAACTAATAAACTCTTCCATTATTTTTTACCAAGAAATATTATTAATTTTACGTCAGAGTTAATCATTAATATCAACAGATAAGCTACCGTTATACCCTCACTAATCGCCTAAACTGCATAGCTATTTGTCTAACACTAGATATGCTGGATAACACCTATACCTTTCATGATTACCAGTCAGATACGTTAGATATCCCCCTTATATCGGTCTTATTCAACCTTAACATATGTCACAATTTATTGCTTTGATGTGGCTTTGGCAGTTGCACTCAGTAGGAGGATATCATGTGATCGCAAAATCAAAGTATCGTGATGAAGCTGCTGTAGTGACTTTAAGCCCCAGGTTGAGAAATTGCCGTTCGCCCGTGTATCCGTTTATAGAAATGGTAATTTCTGATGAAGTTGTAGCGCTTACAAGTCCTAGGCTGGAAAAGTGTAGTATCCCCGCCTAGCTTTATTGTTCTGCTGGCGGTAAAACTCGATCCAACGAGCTAGAGTTTCAACGGTTACTCCGGCGCGGTTCGGGGATTTAATCGGTTTACCCGATCGCCCTTCACTCCGTTCACCGACTGCTGAAATTCTGCTCTCTACAGTTGCTGGCATTAAAAAGCGCGATCGAATAAAGCTTAACTTGTCCAGTGACTCACTGGACAAGTTGTAATTATCCTCTGACAGAAGCGCACCCGGTTGCGTTTTTACGGGGCTAAGGTTCTACCGCTTCTATAAAATGAGAAGTATTAGCTTCACGGAGAAACTGCTAGTTATGCAATGCTGTAGCGGAGCGATCGAGCGGCTTATACTGTAAAACAGAAATGGTAAAGATCCCGTAGCAAAGTTAGATGTTCGAGCAAACCTTTAGAAATATTGATGACGTTCTCAGAAAAGAGGCGGGCTGCACTACGGAGTTGGACTATACAGAGCAAACGTCTTGGCTATTGTTTCTGAAGTATCTGGATCTGTCCTTATGAATAGGAAAGTTAGAATAGCTCTAATAGTTACACTCCTAGTGACTTTTTTTATCCACTCTTGCGATAACGACTTTATTCATGTAAATAACCTTTATGAGTTACTTGGTATTACGCGCAATCCTACGGAGGTGTTGAAAGACATGAATCTCTTGAACGAAAATTTGTTGAAGATTAGCCGTAGTAACACGAAAGTGTGCAGCGATGAGGTAGAGAAATATAGACCCGAATTTAACAAGTTGAACGCGGAAATTCGTCGTTATCCTGTTTCATTTGTGGGTTTGTCGAGTCTTACAATACTATCTATGGAGTTAGGAGTATGTATGGTGTGTGACATCGACTATAGGGACGCTGTAAATAGCTGCAATAATATCAAACGGAAGATTCCGCTAATTGAGGAAGATTTAAAGAGAAATTGAGGAAGATATAAGAAGGAGGCTTAAATGTTAGTGGTGTAAGGCCTGTTAGTTGTTTGAAAAGTTGGAAAACCCGATCACCTGCACTGTCGCAGAACCCAAATCGATCGTCTCAGCTTGCGTACCGCGTCCCTTGCCGAAAATCCGCAAAGTCTTACTGGCTGGGTCAAAGTCGCGAATACTCAACTGACTGATTTCGTTTCGTCTCAGAGCATTACCCCAAAGCAGGCGCAACAAAGCATAATCACGCTTACCCCAACAAATTTGTGCGATCGCACTGTATGACGGTCAGCGAAGGAACGGGCTAATTTCTTCAGTCCCGTCTTGAACCAAGTGGCAGTTCAGTTGCCGGATGATGCCGAAACCAGGGGTCGGTTTCTTCATATTCATCGGGAAGTGCCACCCAGGTTTTGATGCCGTGCAGGATGGCTTCCAAGCTGCGCTCGTCGAATAATAAATAGAGTTTGCTGAAAAAACTATGGGGAAGCAAGATAAAAGTTAATTTTTGTTCAGTCACCGAATAAAGAAAATAATTGTAAAAATTGGAGGACTCCTACTAAATCTAGTAAGTAATTACTAATCATTTCTATAGAATAGATATCTGGTAAAGCTTGCTGGAATTTACTCAAACGATACTCTGGTAATTGAGACAGAATAAAGCGTTGAGTGGATGGATTTTTCCAAAAACTTGCATCACTCATCTGAGTGATTGCTAAACTTAGAGTACCAGAGCTAAGGCTATCACCTTCTATCTTGATCTTAAAGTTGTCTGAGACAATCTTCCAGTCATGGTAGAATTGAAGACCATACTTGAGGGTGTAGTTAATTTGTCCCCCAGCAAAAGTCCACCAAAGAATCCGGTCACCTTCTGTTTGGATGCTAGTTTGAGAATTGGCTAGAAAAGGTTTAAGCTCAGTTCGGTATTCGTCCAGTGCTGTTTGTGTTGTGGCATCAATATAGGAGATATTGTTTTCTGCGCGAAGAATTCTACCAATTTCCTGACAAAGTTCAAAGCCTAAAAGTTGAGGAGCAAAACCGCCCCAGCTTGGTTTTTTTCCACGAGGAGCGGGAACGACTCGTATTGTCCGTTCTTGATGGTTAATGTGCATAACCGTCCAAGCCCGACCGCTGAGAAGGAAAGAACTAATCTCTGCTACTAGCTTATCGACGAATGCTTGTTCTATAGTACCAATTGTGTAGCCTGCTGACGTTTGTACTTTGTAGAGAAGCGGGCTGCTGAAGACGGCATAAAGTTCCAGGAAATTCCTACGACCAAATACGCGCTCGGCTTTATCTCCCATTGATAGCAGCCCTCCAGCATGAAACAGAAAATCCTCCTGGATCATGTGTTTTATGAGAATTTCAAATTCTGAATGAGTAATGCCTGAAAAATCAGTCACAACTGATAACTGCTCCCAGCAACGTTCGGGGCTAATGGCACCAAACTGAAGGGTTAAGGCAAGTAACTGATGCACCAATACGGGCCATGCTCGCGTTTGGGTGGGGATAGGTTCTATCCAACCTTTTCTTGCTAGTTCGATAATAGCGATCGCCTGTAGCACCGTCTCCACACTTTCACAAAAAAAGGTTGTATTAGCTCGCTGACCTTCCCGCCGTCCGGTGCGTCCTAAACGCTGTAGAAATGATGAGACAGTAGAAGGAGCATTAGCTTGGAATACAAGGTCAAGGTCGCCTATATCAATGCCCAACTCTAGGGTAGAAGTACAGATAATGCTGGCATTGGTGTCTCTGTTGAAGCGTTCTTCTGCTTCGGTTCGTTCTTCTAGGGAAACAGAACTGTGGTGAACAAATACCTCAGTACCCCGGTTTAGCATCCGTTCAGCAATATCCTCAGCTAATGCCCGACTCTCACAAAAAAACAAGCTTTTTTTGCCGGCTGCGATTTGGCTGGCATTTTGGGCGATCGCTCCTAATGTATCTCGTAAATAAACGTGCAGATCCTTTTTAGAAGGAACTTTCGGAGGGTCTACGACACTGCTGGGGCGTTTTGAGGTTCCTTGAAGCCAGCACAGAATATCAGCAGGGTTGCCTACAGTAGCACTTAATCCAATGCGTTGCACGTCATTGGTGGTGTAACGTACTATTCGCTCGATTACAGACATTAGGTGAGCACCTCGGTCTGTCCCGGCTAAGGCATGAACTTCATCAATCACTATAGCTCGTAAGTCCTTAAAAAGTTTCGCTTCAGGAAATTTGGCAGATAAAAGCATTACTTCCAAAGATTCAGGAGTAGTCATCAAAACTGCGGCCGGTTCTTTGATAAAAGCGCGTTTATCAGAATCTTTGATATCTCCATGCCAAAGGAAGCGTCGCAACCCAACCATTTCGGTATAACGCCCTAACCGTTCTGCCTGATTATTTAGTAAGGCTTTGATGGGTGCAATATAAATTAAACCAACCCCCTCTGGTTCCTGTTCCATTAACTTAGCTAGTAAGGGAAAGATACAAGCTTCCGTTTTACCGCCAGCAGTGGGAGCCAAAATAATAGCATTCTTACCATCTAACAGTGCGTGTCCTGCTAATTCCTGAACTGGGCGCAAAGAAGACCAACCTAAACGAGCGACAATTGCTTCTTGCAGTCGGGGAGGGAAACGAGCAAAGGTAGAGGTCATAATTAAAATTCTATGGCTGCGTAGCCCTTAGCATCGGCGGGGTCTTCATCAAAGTAGGTATTACCTTGGTTAATTCTCTGCTCATCTTCATTCAAATCTTTGATTTCAAAACCCTCGGCAGTCATGGGGTTAAAATCTTCTTCATTAGCCACTAAATCAAGGACGTTGACGAACTGACGTAAGAATTGACGGGGAACAACACCCACATCTCCTTTAAAACCAGAAGTGACTTTGGCAACTAATTGTTCGATAAACTCTGAAGTAATTTTAGTAATCAGACGGTTTCGATTAGCCGTGGGGTAGATTTCTCGCAACTTGAGTGCGACTTCTTTGAGACGATTAGCGTCAAAGGGTTTTAGTTCTAGTTGGGGCTGACGAGGGTTGGCAAAGCCACCAGAGACAAGAAATTGGATGCGATCGCTCAAAGGTTCTAACCCAGCGACTCCCCGTTTAGTATCGAAAAACTCGGGTGTCCCAGTGAATATCCAAAGTAACCCTTTATAGCGATCGGCTGCATCACAAATTTGGCGAATTCCATTCAAAGATTTGCCTCTACTATCATGGCGCATTCGCAAGACTGTTTCGACTTCATCAATGACAATAACTAATCCTTTGTAGCCTGAAGCTTTGACGATTTCTAATACACCATGTAGGTAGTCTAGGGCATCTCTGCTACCAATATCACCTTTAATGCCGGCAACTTTCTTAGCGCTAGCTGCTACATTTTCGCTACCAGAAAGCCACGAAAGTAGGGCGCTGGCTTCGGCAATTTCACCTTTTTGTTTAAGGCTAAAAATGGTGCGGAGAACCCGTGCCATGTCTTCAGGTGCTTTTCCACCTGTTAGAGAGGCGAGTTCTTCTTCCATACGTTGCTGTACCTGGTCATCAAATTCATCACTGTTTTCGTTAGCACCGCCGGCAATGAGGGCATCTTCTACACGGGCTATCCAGCGATCGATGATATCACTTAAAGCACTTCTGGCGCAGGAGCTAGTGCCTAACTCTTGTACGACTTTGCGGTAAACATCATCGAATTTGTAGAACTGCAAGTCGTTATCAGACACAACTACAAAGCTAGTTGCAAATCCTTGTGCTTGGGCATCAAGAATGGCGAGACGGGACATAAAAGTTTTTCCGCAGCCGTAGCCACCACGTAGGAACTTAAAAACTCCTTCCCTATCTGCTGCTAACTTGAGTTGGCGATGAATTTCAGTGCGTTGCTTGTCAATGCCAACTGCAAAAATTTCTAAGCCTCGTTCTGGAACAACGCCAGAACGTAAACGCTCGAAAATATGCTCAATATCTCGTTCACTAATTGCCATAGTTATCGCCTTTTATTTTAATTTTGTTTGACATAGCGTTTCCCGTTACTGGTTGTTTCAATTATGACGGAGAAAGGAACTTTTTTAAGGTGTTCTTCAAATTCTACAGAGAAGCGCCGTACCTGTCTGGCTGAACCAAGCAGTTGGGTTAGCTCAATTTCTGTAATTGAGCTGTGTTGCTGGAGGTGAAGAAATACGTTCCGAATTGCCTCATCTTCAAAACTATCTTGCCAGTTTGTGCTGCGGCTTGACTCAGTAACAGGAGGAGAAGCGTTTTGGAGAGAACCGGATACATTGAAATAAGTTTGAGGGATGAGCGGTTCTACATCTTCAATGTTATCTGGATGAAAAACTTCAATCCGATTGCGCTCATCTCCCTGTCCTTTCAAGTCAAATAATACCTCAATCCAATCTCCACCAACCGGAATTTGAATTTGTTGATTTTTTACCTCAGCTCCGGGTGCATCTTTAATTATTACTTGAATATCGGGTCGTTCTGGTACACGCAAAGCAAGGTTAATTGTTTGAGCTGTTACAAAACTGAGAATGCCTTGGGCAACGGGCGCTGGTTTTACTCGCACTTGAATGCGGCTATGACCCATGATTTCTCGTTCTGGTTTAGCTTCAATTAGGTACTTAACCATCGCTAGATTAGATAAATAGCGATGGGATACTGTCAAGACAGGAATAACTCGCTCTTGCAGGCTATTTCCACCATGTACAAAAGTTGCACCTGGGTTGCCAGTGGCAAAAATTGCTGTGTCTTTACGGAATAGCAAATAACTATTTTGTCCTTCGTATTTAAGAGCATTTAGGGAAACAGATGTCATACCTTCTTCTGAGCGAGCTTCTGTAGCTAGAATGTAGCGCCGATTGGGATCTCGTTTACTACCATAAGGTTTTTCTTGGGTAGTTGGGTCTTGTAAAAGGAAGCCATGATCGGCAGTAAAAATGAATTCATTTACGCCAATACTTTTGAGTAAGTTCCAAGCTGATTTTATTTGTTGTAGCCAACTTTCAAAGGTGGCTAAGCCGACATTTGCTTCACCTGCATCGTCAATTTCTTTACTGTGAACAACAATCAGATTAGCATTGGAGTAACTTTTCTTTAAGCTGGCGGTGGAGCGAGCGCAAATTGTTGCTAAACTTATACTCTGTACTTTCCGGCGACCTGCACTAATATTATCAATGCTTTTATCGCTCATAGCCCGGACTCTTTCTTCGGGTTTTCGCACGGTATATTCGCCGGTTTTAAATCCTTTAAATCCTTCTCCATTTGCTAGGTAGAGTTTCCCGAATTGATGAACGGGGGCAAGAAGGTTCATACCAACAGCGGTGATAGTTGGAAGTTCGGCATAACGTCCTTTTAAATTAACAGTAGTGCCACTGCTTTCAAATTCTGTTATTAGTTCGGTTGCCATTTCATAGCGGAAAGCATCTATTAAAAAATAAGCGACTTTTTTGTTAGTTTGGGTAAGGGGATGAACCACTTGATCGTATAAGGTGCGCTGTTGTAAGTCGTCGTCCGGTAAAAAGCCTTCTCTGGTACAAAGAGTAGCGAAGTCTTGAGCTAAAGTATCTGCCCAATTGCGATATCCAGAACGTAGTTTATCACCAGCTTCTAGGAGTTGAGCAAAATGGGGTAAAGTAGGTTCTAAAAGTTTTAATCGTTGTTGTTCAAAACGCCGATGGGCTTTATCTACAGCGTAGGCAGATTGGGTGTAAAATTCTAGGGCTTCTCTAAGAGTATAAATATCTTTGAGCGATCGCCCATTTTTGTCAATCTCACAGCCCAAGGTTGCAGCATCTCGGATTAATGACCATTCTAAACGGCGGGTGCGATCGCGTTTTAGCCAAAATGAGGGGGTTTCCGTGCGAGAGTCTGACCACTGCATCGCTTTTTGCCATTCTCCGGTCAGAAGTGCTTGCACGGCACTTTCTAAAATGATACTTTCTTCGCGGTGGAATGTATCAATTTTTCCTAAATCTTCCGGGCCGATAGCATTAAGTTCAAGTTCTAAATGGGATTCGACAAGGGTAGCTTTGATCGCATAAGTTTCCGGGTGGCGTTGTCTTAGGTGATTAATTAATTGTTCGCAAACTTTCCGCAGGGGCTTAGATAATTGAGTCAGAGGCTTGAGTGTATCTAAAGAAGGAGAACGATTAAGATCGTTCACATATTCAACACACATTAACCAAGCGGCAAAGGCATCTCCTAAATCTATAAAAAATAAAGGTTTATTACCATGAAAAAATTGCAAAAACGCTTGATCTAATCCTGTGTGACGATAGAGATGTTGGGCGAGGGTATCAAGGGCGCTTGAATCAGAAATTTTTGATTGTAAAACTTTTCCTTCGCCTAAAAGACCGTCTAAAATCCATTCTAGGCTAAGGCTGTCTAGGTAGGCAGCAATTCCGCCTTGAGGTTTGGCTAGGCGGCTTTCTAACCAGACTTCAGCAGAGTTTAGGTCAGAAATGCCATTTTTCAGATAACCGTCAATTTCGGCGGGGGTGACGCGCCCGGTAGCAGCTTCGCGGATGAGGGTATCGAGAGCTTTGCGGAAGCGATAACCTGCGTGATACAGTTCTAAGATTGGGGTTTTGCGGACAGTTTCTTCGGTGTGACCGGGGAGATGAATGAGTAACGGTTCGGGGTCGAGTCCGTTTCCATAAGGTTCAAGGGCGAGTAGCATTTCTAGGTAGCTACCGCGAAAGGCGACGACGGGGGCAAAGAATTCCCCGCGAGAATAACGGGCAATTAAATCATCAACGTAGGTCTTATAGTAACCGTCTTTATCTAGCCAAACAACAATTCCTCGTTGACGTAATTCCCCTTTTACTTGTTCTTCTAAAACACTGGTAATTAAATTTAGTTCTGTCATTCTTCTTCTTCCTCCCATGAATTATCAATTTGGTTTAAGAGAGGCATATCATTATCATCATTTTCTTTTTTGCGTTTGCGTTCTCGGCGTTTTTCTTCTTTTTCGATTAATTTTTTAACTAATTTTGGGTTTTCTTGTTCAAACGTTTGACGATATTCATCGGAGTTTTGTTCATCAATAGTGAAGTCGGAAGAAATTTCATCTTTTAAGCGCAATTCCCATTCGTAGGCTTTGGCGGGATGGTATTTCCAAAAAACACCGTGGGCGACGGCGAGGGAGGGGTCTTTTTGACATTTTTCATCGACTCTGTTGGGGAAGTAACGGGCGGCTAAATGTGCCCAGTCGTAATCTTTTTTGCCTTGGGCGTTGCAGAGTTCTGACCACCATTTTTTGGGTTGCGCCCATTGGGGTTCTAGAAGCGACCAAAGAGCAGCACTGGTAATCATTACACCGTCATCTAAATCCATTTTGAAACGGGCATCGACTTCGCGGCTGCTGTCTTTGGGGTTGGCGGGGGGGGCGCCTTGTTCGGCGGTTTGACTTACGAGGTCGATAAATGTTTTTAGTTCGGCTTGGAGTTGTTGAATTTTACTGTAGCGTTCTTCGGCTTTGGTTTGGCTTTTTCTATCGCCTTGACTTCGGGCATCAATTAAGTCGCTGAGTTCGCCTTCGATGTGGTTTAATTCGGGCATGAGGTATTCTGCTAATAGGTCTTGCAAGGTGTTATATTGCCAGCGATGAATGCTGATGAAGGCGACAAAGTTTTTCTTGGTGGATGAGAGGGGAAAGTAAATGGGGCGGTTTTCATACATTCCCAGGTGAACGTCTTTAAAAAAGTTCGTTCTCAGCCATTCTCGCAGGGTTTTGTTTTTGGCAATGGTGGCGCCGTGTTGTTGCCAGGTTTCGTGGATAATTTGGCTGGCAGGATTTTTTAAACTGTCGTGTTCGGAGTAGTTGGAAAGATATAAAATTCCATGCGGAAGTACATCTTCTCCCACCTTTCCTTCTGCCCTCTGCCCTCTGCTCTCTGCCTTCTCAAAGCGCCCTAATGCTACACCAAGGGAATAGGATACAAAATTAGTAGCGGGGGGTTGTTCGTAGATGGGTTGATAGTCGGGTAAGGGAGTTCCGGGTTCTCTATCTACTGCTTTCTGCGCCCATTCTTGGGCATAGTTCCAAGCGGATGCACCAGGTTTTTTGAATTCTACTGAGGTTTCGCGGGCGGCTTCGTGTTCGGTGAAGACTTTATCGAGTTTGGCAAAGATTTCATCTGATGATTCGATAAGAAAAAGGGGAAGACGGTCAACATCACCTGGTTGAAAATTAACAGTTGGATTAAGAGAACCTAAAACCAGGTTAGCTGTTTTAGTATTTAAAGTACAAACAGTTGATGCAATATTTGTAGGGAAAACTGACGAACCAGAAACATCAAAAGCGCTACGAAAATGATGGACTCTACTCGAAAAATAAGCACCAATAGTGGAATATGATATTGCTCTCTTAAATTGGAATTCAGGACTCTGAGGAAACGCTTTATATCTAACAAAGAGAGTAACGCTTAGTTCTAGTGAGTTATGTAGCCATAATATTATATCGTGTAAAGGTTCTATCCATTGCTTACTTTTTGCGCCTTTAACATAAGGAACCCATTTAGAGGCTGGGGAAATAAATTCCTCATTTGATTTTAGTTGATAAATATTACTGCTAAATACTTCCCAAGGCTTTCTTAAAAAACGTGTGTTATCAGAAGTCCTGATTCCTAAACGGCTTTCCATCTGCTCATAAAGTTTTGGAGTGGCAGAATAGTGTTCGATAAATTCATCATCCCACCAGTAAATGAGGGGTTTTTCTTTGATGGCGTTGAAGCGATCGCACTCAAATTCAAATCTTTGTACTCCCACTAATAATCCTGCTATTTTTTGGCGTATTTCTTCTGCGGATCTAATTCGCTCATTTAAGTTAGTTGGTGTAATAGAAACAGCAAAATCTTTACTAGGAGGAGAATTTTGAATAATACTCATTGTGACTGGATTATCTTTCATTGAAGAGAACGCACCCCAAGAAAGATCCCCTAATAGCCGTAAATTATTCTGCTCTAAAATCCACTTTCTTAAATCACTAAATTGCTGAATAAACATCCAGTTTCGCATTGTTATCATTGCAGAAAATCCACTCTTTCTTAGAAACTGGAGCGAACGTTCTAAAAAAGCAGCAAATAAATCAGGTTTACCTTTTGAATAATGCTTAACTAAGTATTTAGCATCCACCATTTTGCTAGTTCCTTGATAAGGCGGATTACCAATTACCAAATCATAATAATTTTCCTGAATCATCCGAATAAACCGAATTCCCGCCGCCAATTGTTCTCCTCGCAACCGCAAACCCAAATCATCCCCATTGGTGCAACGTGACAAAAATTTCTCTAACTTTTCTAATAGAGAATCTTTCATTTTCTGGCTGCGACTAGCTAAGTCATTCGCTTCATCTTCAGCATAAACGGAGTCAAATAAACTACCTTGAATCGGCTTAACTAAACTCTGCTCATAGTTTAATATTGCTTCATCAACCGCCGTATCAACTTTCAGCAAACTCCCCAAATAATCCGCCCCTTTCAAAGCTTGAACAATTTGATTTGTCAATTTTTCCGGAATTCCTGTAGTTTCTGTTACCTCTCGCCGTAATTCTACTAAGGCCGGGTCGTTTTCCGGTAAAGAACCTAACTGAAGATTTGATGCAACTAAATTTAAAAAGCGCGGACTCGCTTCAGGACAAATCAAACGCGCTTTCAAAATTAACGCTGCTGCCGCAATTTGCACGGCGTTTGGGTCAATATCGATACCATAAAGATTATTCTCTAAAATCGATTCCACAATTGAAACCTCGTTCCAACTTTCCCCTCGGTGTCGCGCTTCCTCTCGATACATCGCAAACAACAACCCAAAAGCAATTACTAAAAAATGCCCCGAACCACAAGCGGGATCTAAAATTTTAATTTCTCGCACACTATCTGGCGCATACTCAACAGCATCATCCGTCAAAGGTTGCGGTACCCAATACTTCCAAAGTTCCTCACTTTCCGACTCAATTGGCATTAGCGCATCTAAACTTACCTCCCCTTTCTCGCGCTTTTCCCGCCATTCCTTGCGCCGAGTTTCCAAACGTTGTAACGTACCATCTGCTTCTACTTCCGCTGTCCAACCGCGCTTTTGACACATGGCCAGCCACATTTGCCCCAAACTATTATGCAGCAGCCATTCCACCATGTAACGCTCTGTAAACATCTGGGTTTTGCTGGCAATTTCGTGAGGTTCCACCTTTCCCCCACCATTCAATTTAGCATCCAGTGCTTCTCGTTCCGGGTCATTCCAATATTGGTAAACCCAACCCAGCGTAGTATCATCTAACCAAGCATCCTGTAATTCTGGTTGATTCAACGCTTCAATAACTGCCCGTAACGTACTCGCTGGAATTGGAAATAGTGCCGTTACTCCCACATCACCAAATAACCCCGGCAACTCCAACGCTAACTCATCATATAAAAGTTGCAGTAACGTCCCATACCCCTCGGTTTCATCCTTCAACAATTCCGGTGCAAAATCTCTAAATTCCCGATACCCAGAACTTTGCCAACCCCCCGTTATTACGGCTGGTTTAATAAGTTCATGCGCTTCCATTTGTTTAATCACAATCAGACGGTTTAAAAATGTCGCTGCTGCCAATTTTTCTGCTGTTTTTAGATAACGTTGGCGTACCTCATCTTTTTTCGCCTTAGTTTCGCTGCGAGACTGTTCATCTAACCACTGTTCCAAACGCTGACGTTTCATGTGTAGTTCTTCTGAAAGTCCCGCTGTCTTTAAAGGGATAGACAGCCGATACGCACTATCGATAGCATTATGAAAGTCGATAAGCAATCGTTCTCTCACACTGCGAATGGTATTGGATAATTTAGATTTAGCTTGAGGAGTAAGGTACATAAGTAAGACAGAAAAGATTAAGGTGTTTAGATAATGCGAATGCGAGTGTTTGGTTTAAGTTGCGCTAAGAGGCGTTCTTTAATTTGATTTGCTAAAGCTTCTATTTCCTCTGGCGTAGTTACTTCACGTCCACTCAGGTTAAGCTGTAGCTGAATTACCTGTTCATCTGTCACCTGAGATAAGGTATTATCCAAATAAGCGTTTGCCTCTTGTTCAGCAGTTTGCAATCGTAAAATTGCTGAATCTCGTAACTCTAATAAAGAGGGATAAAGCGAGTCTTGAGTTGTATCAGGAACGGCTTTGTGGATGGGACGCAGTACATAATCGCCTTGCTTTTCATTTAATTTAATAAACCCTTGGCGCTGTTTTATGCGACTGCGAATCGTTTCCGCTTGTTTGTCTTGCTGTTCAATTAAACTCAAACGCACCGCATTATAGTGCTGTTCAATCGCCTCTAAATGCGGTTTCAAACTGTTAATATCTCGCCAAGGTCGATCGCAATTTAGCTGATCTATCAAAGCATCAATTGCTGGCTTAACTTCTGCAATGCGGTCAATCTGCTGGAGTTGCGCCACTTGGTGATCCCGAATTTTAGCTGTTTTAGCTACGACTTCAATACCAGAATCGGATAAATCTGTCAAGGAGATTCCTAATTCTTGAATGCCATCTCGTAGGGCATCCAAATTTTTCTTAACAGTGATAACTGTATCTTCTACTTGACGAGATCGCATTGATTTCTCCAGCGCCTCCCGTAACTTTACCAAAGCTGGGGGCAAATCTGGACGGTTTGGCAAGCGATTGTAACGTTTCTCCAACTCTTGCAAGCGTTTTACCTGATTGGGAAACTGCTGAAAGACAGCATCAGCGATGGCATCATTTTCCCGATCGAGGTCAGTACCAAGGGAGTCCTTGAAAAACTTACAAATGGCAATTCTGTCACGCGGACTAATTTCCGTTTGATTCGGTGGTAATAAATCAGCGCGTTTGATATCCCGGTCTTTGGTAAACATATCCTTAGCACCCGGATCGCGCACCGAGGTGATTTCTGGGCCACTTTCCGGACGAATTCGCACCTTATTAGCCCGTAACAACCCTGCTAAACAAGCTTTAACCACATCTGCCGGATAACCGTAGGGTGGCCCCCCAAAATGCGCGAGTAGGGCGTTGCCAGGAATGCCATTTTGGTCTTGAATATATCGAGCAAGACGCGAGGGAACTTCTCCGCTACAAGTGGGAATATATTTACCTGCATCCAGTTCTAAAATACCCAATTCCGACCCCATAAACTTTTGAGAGGGCCCAGATAAATTCGGTTCAAGAAGTTGGGTTAATTCCCCAGGTGTAATCGCTACATCAACATAGCGGTTGTAGAGTTCTGGTAAAATACTTTCTCCTACCCGTTCTAGAACTGTAGTAAATGCTGTACCCCATTGTTGCTTATCGATCTGCCGCCCTCTAAAATAGAGTTCACCATCTAAAAAAGCTTGGGCGATCGTAGTTTGTACCTTTTTTTCTAAATTATCCCGCCGGGTGATTTCGTCAGACAATAATCGCTGTTTTTCTCCCGAAAGAGAGTGTCGGCGCGATTCGTACTTATTGACAATATGACGAGAACGTTCTAAATCTCGCGCTTGGGCGGCAACCAAATCGCTTAATTTACCGATCACCCAAATAATGCGATCGCGCAAATTAGCACTATCACTGTTTTGTATCCAAGTGCTAGAATTACGGTCTTCTTGATTAGTATAAAAATAGCGAAAATCAACAGTTAAGACAGCAGGATCGTTCAATCCTTGCAGGCGTTCATCTTGCCGTTGGCGACCATCACTATAAAAAGCAACCCAAGGAAAACCCTTATTTTTATAGCGAGGACGTTCCACACTACCGAGCAAAGTTTTCAGCTTCTCTGCCACAATTTGACTTAGAGCATCGGAGATAACACTGTAAGCATCCCGTTCTCGCTGCCATTCTTGTCCAGCAGAACTTTGAATCTTGTAGCCGAATTTATCAGAATAAGAAAGCAGTCCTAAATTCCGCAATTTTTCTAATGATTGTGTAATACTTGGCTCTTGATTACCCTGACCTAATTCAGAATAAAGACACTGACTAACTAATGTCGCTGTGGTTGGTTGCTGTTCCTGAATTAACTCCAAAAGTGATACAGTTTTTGCCACTTTTCTTGCCAGAGGATTGTTAATAACTTCTTCATGGTTAAATAACCGAGTTAAGGTATTTTGCAAATCAGCATCTAGGGCAGATTGCTGCACTTCATAAATACTGTTTAGCGTCACTAAAGCACCAAGCTGTCGTTCTCCTAACTTCTGCTCTCGAAACAATTCACCTAACAGTTGTAACAATCCGCGAATTGCATGATCGTCTCCTCTAGCACGAGTAGAACGAGTGCGGAGATTGGTCGTAATTTGCATCAGCAAATCAACGTATCCGGGAAGCATGGGATAGACTTCAAGAAAATCATCTTCAGTGATAGAATCGCATTTATAGCCGTATAATTTTAGGTCACTGCGGTGGTGTTGGAAGAGCGCTCGCAGCTCGGCTTCCTTTGAGACAGCTTTTTTCAATAACCTTTTGTGAACCACATCGCGAATATTAGTGGGTGCTAAATGAACCCGTAATTTCGGCGGAAAACGGTCTTTTAATTTACCAATACTGCTCTGATCTTCACTATCCTCAAGTTTTTGTTGTCCAGTTGCTAGTAACCAAACTCGCCCTTTTAATTTCTGTCCCAAATCTGAAACAAAGGATTGTAATTTCAGCATTCGGTTGTTATTCTGGTGGATATATTGGCTCACTTCATCCACCACGATAAAAACTGTTTTATCAGGGGCACGGCGATCGAGCATATTAATAATATCTTGAGTTGTTTCTGTGACTGATGTACCAATGCCTGTCTCAGAACCTGCACGACTATCAAACCAACTCATTGGGTCAATATAACGAGTAGGATTCATGGCGTACATAATTTCAGAAAAAGCTTCCTCTGCCAATTGGTCATTCTTTGCTGCTGACCAAGTTTGATTAAGTGTTGTTTCGGCACACATCAAAAAATCATCCCACTTGCCGTCTAACTCTAGTTTTAGTTCATGGTCTGCTACATAATGACTAATAGTGCAATAATCCAAACGAACTTGTATCTGACGCTTCACTGCTGAATGAATATGTTCATCATCCCGTGCTATTGCACCGATATCAAAAACTACTGCAATGGGGCTAATCTGACTGCATATCTTGTACCATAAGTCCCTAAATTCCTGAGAATTAGGTGAGTCATCCCGTGCCAAAAGCGCATCGGCTAACTTACGATTATCAGGTAAGACCATACCATCTAAGGCAAGCCCTAAAAGCTTAGCAAAACTCGATTTACCAGAACCATAAAAACCAGAAATCCAAGATGCTGGAAGTTCCGTTCCCTTTTTTTTCTCTAATTCTTCTGCTAGTGCTTTGAGTAACTTAACAAACTGTTCGTGAATTCCTGATTGCACGCGGCGATGACGCGGGTCATTTTCTGGATACCCGCCAGTAATGATATATTCAGAAACTTCTTCTAAAACTTTAGTGGGATCTTGCTCATGAAAATAAACAACAGGAGCAATATCACGGGTAATGTCAGCAGCAAAAATATCTTTAATTAGCATAACAACATTATTATTTCTCTAGTGATTACGACAGTAGTATTAATCAGGAGTAGATCCGAGGTCGATAGTCGCGGTCAGCAGGGAGTTCTCCCATAAAAGACAAAGCATTCAAATCTTTGCGGTCGCCGGGATAGAGCAGAACTACTGGCAAATTGCGTGTTTTACCATCAATATGTTTAAGAAGAGCTGACGAGCGAAAAAATGGATATAAAGCTCCAGCACGTCCTAAAAAAATTAAGGTACGATCGTTGTTTCCCAGATAATTATTGGCAAACTCATCAATCACTGCAATTACATCCTTAGCAACTCCTTCAGACCCCTCAACATAGAGAGCCATTTTATCTTTTAAATGGTTAAGTGCCCGCTCAGGGGATTTAGGATAAAGACGATGTTCAGTGCCAATCATGCTATCTAAAACTCGTTGCTCTTCTTTCTTAATTCGAGTTAAAAATAGATGTTGAAGAGAGATTGCTAATACATTCCACCCTTGACTTTTTAGGTCATCAGTTAACCAGCGAATGCGGGCGCGAAGTTTAAACTCATCACGAGGGGTATATTGCAAGATCGCAAATCGGTAATTCCGCATCGTGCTAATTTTGGGGCTATCTTTATCCAATAAATCATTGCGTAGTGCCTGTATAGCACTTTCTAAGGACGAACTTTCAAATAACAACCCTGTCATACTTCTTCCTCCCACTTCAAGCCTAAGATTTGAATCGCCCAGGATTTGAGGTCAGCGCAATGCCATCCAAACTCGTAAAGGTCGCCCATCCGATTAAAGGTAAGTCCTGGTAAGCGGCGCAACCGCTGTTCCAGAAAGTTCTCACTTAAACCCACTGATGTGAAATAAGGATTATTTAAAAGTGACCCTTCAAAAGACAGATGACGCAAAAAGTAGAGCCAGTAAGCCAGTGCTTCATCAGTTACCTTGGGATACTGGAGGCTGCGCGTACCGACGTTTTTCGAGCAAAGCCCTGCATCTGCCACAGCAGCAATTAAACCCGTTGCCATTCGTAAAGTTGTTGCTGCTGACCACTCACTCTCCAGCTTTTGAGTCACCCAACGGGCTACTATATCCCGGTCGATACTTGGATTGGATTGAAGACGACGCTGTTCTAAGAAGACACCTGTAAAAGTACGATACATGGGATCTGTTAGCTGCATATACCAGTGGCAGATATTTTGGCGAGTCGTTGGATCGGAGGGACACCAGTGACCAAGAACCTGTAGTGCGATCGGATAGGCATCGAAGCGATAGCTCAATTCGACCAGTAGACTGCGAACTCGTGCCATGCTTCTGCTACCAAACCAGCGTTCTTCAAACGCCACCACTGCTCTTTTTTCCTTGGGAATATTTATTCTTAAATGTTCCCAATAAACTCGACTTTCTTCCAAAGCCAAAGATGTACGCAGTAAACGGGTATGGAATTGCTCAACTTCTTTACCGTGTAATATGAAGTTGGCAGATACTTTGTTAAGAACTTGATGTTTAGTTATCCCAGCCATTGAATTTAGTTTTCCTTTAAACGGTAGAATGGCATGGGATAGCTGTCGGTTTGGGGTAGGGGTAAAAGCGCAGATGCTAACTTCTTAGCACGCTCGTCGAGTGCTATTAGCATTTCCCCTAAAACTTCCCGTCCGCTGGGTACAAGCTTAAATTCCACCTTTTGATTGGGAATCTCAATAGCTATTTTAAATTCAGCTTGAGAAAAAGGCTGATATATATCCACCGGAATTGGTAAAATGTCTCGTGGTTGTTCTCTATTGCGCTTATGAAAAGCCAGTCGCTCTGCTAATTGCTCATCCACAGAGAATCCCCAGAAAAATAATGTACAAACATGATCTGGTCTAGCCATTTCAGAGCGCTTGCGTCGGTCTAACGCGATCGCTGCCTGCCTTACTGTTTCTAAAGATGCCCATGAGTGGGTTTTAGGAAGCAGTCGCCGGAATAGGTCGCCACCACCGTATTCATCAATTAAGTCAGTACGCCACCAGTCAAGGCGTTTGGGGTCACAAGCTCCTTCACCAGCCCAGGCGACGACTATCTGGAGGGCAAGAATACTGTCAAGTGTGTCTTGGGGGATTCTCTCGGTAGGCATTAGTCTTGACGAACAATGGATGTTGGTGTAGTGGGTGTACTGCGTGTGATCGCTCACTATGGTTGAGCTTAACCTGGTTTGTAGCTTGATTGCTTACTGCCACTAGCCTAAACTCTACAGCATATTCACTATAAATATGGTGCACTAATTTAGTAGAGCGGGGCAAAAGAATGAAACTTTTTTCCAACGAGCTTCATAAAACAATAGTTAAAATTTAAACAAGAGGATACATCAATTAAAAAACTAGCCGAATTTTTATATCTAAGTAAAGTGGTTCTCAAAATATTAAAAAAACAACAAAACGCGGGTTATGTTCCGCCGCATCGGCAAGGTAAAAGTTAAAGCTGTGTTAATTACCGCACCAATTTATTAAGCTAAATAGTAGAAAAATATCTTAGTTGCACCATAGATGAGAATTTTGTTAAAATTGGATTTTTTAGCCACAAGCAATGTGTCAGCCATAGTAGAATATTTTTTGAAATAAGAAAACTTGTATCTGATGCCCGAAAAAAAACAATACTCAGTACCCAGTCGGCCACTGAAAGTTTGCAACTTTTGGCGTGTGAGTATTGAGAAAAAGCGAAAAATATCGACCCAAACAACCTCTTTTCTTGGCTAAAGTAAGCGTTTTACTGGGTTGACACTCAGACACACACGCTCAAAATATGGTAGTAGAGTCTACGATTTAGAACCTTTGTAGTTTATAAACCTGGAATAGGGTAGCGATCGCCCTCTCCTCAAACATTACGATATGCTTAGCCCCTAAAGTGTCGGAAAAACCCACACACCGCGTTTTTTCACACCACTCGCCTGTACCTCCTTTCCCTCATCGCCACAGACAGCCAATAATGCTTGGGCTGCTGCGCCTGCATTTATTCGGATGCCGGTGCAGCGATCGCGCTGTATGACACTCAGCGAAGGAACGGGCTAATTTTGTCCAGTCCCGTCTTCAACCCAGTGACGGATGCTGTGTATTCTAGCCATCGTGAGCTGGACTACCACGTTAAGAAATCCCCCCGACCGATGCAGTAATGCAGTAAGTATGCAAGACTTTGGAGCGTCGGGTCGAGTATACACCAAGCATGAAGATAGAGGGACACGGGCAGGCCAAGATATTCACCCAAGAGGAAATCGAACTTTTGTTCAACGAAGGTTTGCAAACCGATCGCGACCGCGCCCTCTTTGGAATTTGTCTCTACACCGCCTGCCGCATTGCCGAAGCGTGCAGCTTGAAAGTAATCGATGTTTTCACCCCAGCGAATGTCATCCGCTCCGAAATGATTATCCGCAAAGGTAACACCAAAGGTAAGCTCGGCACCCGCACTATCCCGATCATTCAAGAGTTGAGGCTGCTGTTAGAAACCTACAAACATCCCTCACACCCCTACCTATTCCCCAGCCGCCATCTCAATCACCGCTGGAAACACGCGAACCCGGAAGCCGCCTCTCACCTGTTCCAAGAAGCCTGCGAAAAAGTTGGCATCATCGGCGCTTCCACCCACAGCCTCAGAAGGTCGGCACTCACCCAGATGAGCAACGCGGGTATCCCATTGCGAATTATTCAAGAAATCAGCGGCCACCGCAACTTAGAGCAATTGCAGAAATACTTAGAAGTGCGGCCCGACCAAGTGCGCGGCGCCGTCTCTGCACTTTCTACCCTTTCCTACGTCAGGAAAAGCCCATATCCTGATATAGCACTCCCAACGCCAGAAAATCCGTTGCCCCCTCACCAACTGTCACAAGCCCAAGCAGACGACGCGGCCCAAGAAATTCCCGATTGGTGACGAGCAATTTTAGATTTTAGATTTTAGATTTTAGATTTTGGATGCAAGGATGAAAGTCACGCATCAAGAGCATCGAGTGCCGATCGCTTTCTTTCCCCCGGCAGAAGCCCTAACCCCTGGATTTGTTACAATTCTCGATTGTGTGGAGCGGGTGCATCTCCAAAACCGGCTCAAAGGAGAATTGTTGACAATGTGGCTAAAATTTGGTGTTGCTCTCAGTGGCGAACTGACGAGCATTGATGAGGTTGTGCGCGGAAAAACTAACCTCGCTTGTCTCTACTGCGGTGGCGGATTGACAGCAAAAAAGGGTTCGGTGAAAGAACATCACTTCGCTCACACCGAGGAAACTTGCAAGCCCGTGTCACAGCGGATTAAAACCAAAGCATTTCCCTCGCTGCCTCTCTACGATAATTTCACCATCCAGCTTAAGGGTGAGGAATTGGAGCAGTTGAAAGTGCTGTGGAAAGAGTACGGGGCCCAAAAGCGATCGATTCCCAAAGACTTGGTAAACTTTCGGTGGCAGTTGAAGGGATTGCTAGAGTCAGAGGGCGATCGCTCTTATCAGTTTACCGACTTGGGTAAAATCCCAGTGGGTGCTCTTCCCCTGGCGCTGTTCAACCAAGTCCAAGAACCGCTGCTGGTGTCGGAGCTGGCTTCATTGGAAGGCTCTGTAGAGATTGCTTTATCTGCGGGGTTATCCTGCTTAGAAGAACGGCGGGCTGATTTGCTGATTTATCGAGCACAGCTTCGTCGGATTTTGGTGAACTCGCTCTATTTTCTTGAGGTAAAAGCGGAGGGGAACTGCTTCTATAAGATTGGAATTACTACTCGATCGATCGAGGAACGCATCGCCGAAGTGCAGCGGGATGTGAGGGCGCATTACTCGGATGTGACTGTCAATTTGCTGGGACTTTGGGAACATCGGGGGAATGTGGAGCTGTACTTCAAACACCGATATCAACCGTTTAATTACCGGATTGGCAAGCTGACAGAGTATTTCGTGTTTCCGAACGTCAAGGCGGTGCTGCAAGATTTGTGTGAGATGAAACCCACAGTGCTGAGCGGTGTTACTGAGAGCCTCCAATTAAATTAGCATTGAAATTGTTAAGAAAAGTCGTTTAACTTTTTTTGCTTCAGATCGTGAATATAGGAACAATTATAAAAATTACAGTCCTCGCACCTCTAGTAAAATGCTCTCTACATCTTCGTTATACCAGGGAGCTTTTGTAATTTCCTGAAATAGAGATGATTGAACACCTTCAATCCGACGAACAGTTCGGAAAATTGCTGATAAGTTACGCCACCATTTTTTTTCTATAAAAAATGGTGGCAATTCATCAATCACTCGGGTCAAATAACTTGCTTTCAAACGAATAATAGCACTAAGTAAGTCCACCACTTCGGGTTCACTGTGTGGAATTTTAATTAGGTTGACGGCGGTAAGCAATTGATAGACCAAATAGTAAAGTTTTTCGGTATCCAGAGTTGGCTCTTCTGATTGGGCGATCGCTTTAAGAGCTTTGATCATCGGTTTTGCTGGAGCGCCATCAAACTGTTTTTGCTGAATCATGGTTTCGAGAGAGTGACCCAGCAACTCGACAACACCGACTGGCGTTTGACGATGCTCCTGCACCCAAGTTCCCACCAGTTCCCACAAAGAGCAAGCAATTGCGGGATTAGCAGCATAAGTAATTGTTTGGCAAATCTGGCTGAGGGTCTTTATATCCAAAGGTTCTCCATCTTTCCAAAGCCGAATAATCCAGCGCAAAGTGCGTTCTTGAATGCCAGGATAGGTAGCAGCAAGCTGCGGTATGACTCGCGGGATATTGAGGTATTTCAGTTGCCGTTCGTCCCAGTCTTTGCTGGCAGCTAGGGCAACGTGCTCGCGCTTGAGTAGGCTGGCTTGCAGGAGTCGCTCGACTGCTTCTGGGATATCTAGAGTCCGATAGTGCTGTATCAGCAACATCTGCGTGTCCTTATCAAGGGTGTCTAGCGGTGGATGTTGCGCGATGGGTTCAAAACGCAATAACCTCAACCTGTACTGGGTCTGTAATGCAGGCGCTAAGCATTCAAGACTGGATTCCAACAATTGTCGGGCAACCGCAGATTGGTCGGCCAGTCGATCTAATAATGGCAGAACAGTTTCTTGCAGCTCATCGGGGATGCTTATCTGAAGCTGTCGGGCAATCTCGTCTTGCTGCTGTGGGGAGAGCAAAGGCACAATTCGGTACTGGAAGTTTAGCAAACTTTTGCAGGTAGGAGGCAAGAGGGATGACAAATCTAGCCCTGTGAAAAAGACCGTAACAGACCTGGTTGCACCTGCAATTACCGCTGCTTCCAAAGCCGCAAAGATGCGGCTGAGTTGTTCGCCTGTTTGCTGTGGAGGTGCTAGGACACGCTCAAACAAAATTTGGAGTGTATCGGGACAAGCTGCGGCTAGTTGTCCGACGGCAGTGGCTTGGGTTTTATTCCAGCGTTTTGGAAAAGTCTGATCGAGAAAAGCCAGCCAGTCAGAAGTTTTTAAAGGTTTGAGAAAATCAACTACGAAAGCGATGATGGCAGACTCCAAGCTGGTATCGTTGGGAATTTCACGCTGCTGCAAAGTGTTTAGCAGTTCAGCTCGGTCTGTTCGGGGAACAGTCAGATGTTGGTGGATCTGCAATATTTGCACAGACATACGGTGTCCCGCCAGGAAGTAATGGTGTCTCAAGGCTGCAAGAATGCTTTGTGAGGGCTGTTTGGCAACGAGTGGCAGGCAGTGTTGCAGCAGCCAACCCATGACCAAAGCTCGGTCATCTTTACCGTTGTGGAGATTGGAGGCACGAGCAGCTACAGCATTTATGGCTCCTGGGAGGCGTTCTTCCAGTATCTCCCACCAACGGGCGATAGATAGGCTGAGGGTTTGTGCCGTGTTGGCGGCGGCGGTGTGATTAGCAGCAGTAAGCAGATGCAGCAAAGTATCCCAAGTGCCTAGGATCAGGTACTTAGGGGCAGAGGTGAGAGCTTGGTGGAGGCGCTTTTGATACGCATCACCGAGGCTGAGAGCGATTGGCAGGAGGTGATTTAGTGCATCGGGTTGCTGGCGGGCAGCAGCGGCATAGGCGATCGCGCCAAAAGTGCCGAGATTTTTGGTACCAAGCTGAGTAGCGAGTTCGGTAAAAGCAGATTCGGGTTCGACTATAGTGAGGTGCTGACGCAGGATGGGATACCAGTGGCTCTGCTGCCATAGGTTATCGGTGGATGCCAGTTGAGTAAGCCAGGGAGTGCGTTGGGCTTGGGCATAGTGGCGAGTTAGCCAGTAGGCAATTGCATATTCCAGAAGAGTTTGGTGGAAGAAGTGAATTCGGTTGGTTGGTAAGATTTCCAGTACACCTTCGCTGAGGAGATCTCCGTAGGCAGCAGCGTTGGAGTCTGTAAGGTCAATCGGCAGTTCGTCCGGAAAAAAGGACTCTACCAGGTTCGTAGTGGAGCGCTCAAACATAGACTGAGCGATGATCAGGCAGAATCTCTCCTTGGCAAGAGCGAGCGTAGACCTTCGACTGCTATCAGCGCGACTATAAACAACTTTTTCTTGCCAGTAGCGTTGGTACAGTTTGCTGATAGTGAGGTCGGGGGGGACGTGACCTTCCATGCCAAATAAATCGCAGAGCAACGCTAGGAGCAATGGATTTTGGATGATTTCAAGAAGCGATCGACTGTCAGCAGAAAGGTTCAAAATTGCTTCGGCAAACTGTTGTCCTCGTTCAGCAGACGTACCTAGGTGATGGGTAAAAAATTGGATTGCAGCCTGTCGTATTTCACTAGGGTTGAATTCTGGAACGCGATGGTGATCGACTTGTGCGGAGATACTGACCAACTTATCTCGGTTAAGAAATTCACTGTATTCATGGTCGCGACAGGTAAAAACAACGGTAGTACCTTGCTGCATTAGAGTACGGATAATTGGTACTAATTCGTTGACGATTTTTGGTGAAAGTATCAAGTCTAAAGTATCAACTAGAAGTACCCCTCGCCCGCAAGCTCGGTTAAGTTGTAATGCAATTTCTGTAACGGGTTTCTCGGTTTGGCTCAGAGCAAGACCAAGAGCAATTGATAAGGGAAAGTCCCCAAGAATCAGTTGACTGCATAAAATTAAACCAACCCAGCTTTCTTGGCTCTGGCTAAGATGGTCGTATATTTGCCCCAGAATCGTACTTTTCCCGTATCCTGCGGGAGCAATTAGGGGAATAGTACGTTCTAATTTGTCAGAAACACCCCGAACTATTGCAGGCAAATATTTGTTAGTAACAACCCTGCGATCTATTCGTTTTAATATCCTAGGATTTAGAGCCTGACGAGCTGCTTGAGATTGCTCATTAATAGTACCAAAGGAATACGGCGGGTCAAAGAATTTTTTTTTATAAATTCTTTGACCCGCCGATACAGCATAGTTTCTCGCGACAAAGGTCGGCAAATTGAAACATGATCGTCATCCATTGGAATAGGAGTTACACCTTTTATGCCAGGATTAGCGCTAGTTTCGTCCACAACCAGAAACCCAGAAGTTTTTTGCTTCTCACAGTAGACTTGTATGGGAATCTGACTGAGCCATTCGTGATTCCGATACACTTCATTCAGTTCGCGCAGGCGGGAATGATGCGCTTCTAGCTCGTCAACGCTAACAGAGGCTTGGAGAATTACACCAATATATTTAACCCAATTGGCTATATTAGAGCCGGAGTGAGGCGTGGACAAAAAAACAATACCTTTGGTTTGCTCGACAATTAGTTTCCATTCAGGAGTTCCATAATCCCAAGCATGGCGCAGCATTTGCTTGACCAGCAGCCCCCCTAAACTATGAGTAATGAAGATTAGGGGACGATCGCCAATTGCATGGGAGTCGAGAACGGCTAGGGTGTTGCTCGCCCGATCCACCAACGGCATGGTGTTGCCCTTCCATTTAAAGGGTTCTACTTCGTACCCCAACAACCAAATACCCATATCGGGTAATTCTTCTCCCAACCAAGTCGGCCAGAAGTTGTTATCATCGCGTTTCTCTGCGGGATGCCATGTCCCTCGCGCATCGCCACCGAGTCCGTGAACGAAAATAACATCACCAATCCGGTTGGCATTATCGCAGCCAGAGATAGCGATTAAACCTGTTGGGTTGCTCACAGATCGACTCCTATTTAAAAATGCTGAATTAGCCGTAAAACCTAGCTTCTAGCGCGGTCATCCGCTTCTCTAACTCCACCATCCGCTGACTCAAGGGCAAATCTTCTGTTGCACCCAAATACTGAACCAACGCCACTGTCAAAATCTCGGACTTAGTTGCGCCCACCCGATTAACGAACTCCGAAAGTTTTTCCGAGAGCGCGGGCGGGATTCTGGCTCCGATAAAAACGGTTGCCATAAGAAGGTACTCAACGCTTTTTTACAATGTTAGCAACTGTTTTCGGTTTTGTGAACATATAGGCATTGTCTTGCACAATACACCCTGAAAAATTTGATACGATAGGCAAAACTTTAGCATTCTACGCAATGGCTGGCGAACGAGCCGCTTCGGGACATCGCTCGCCCGCAATCCCCCCCTAGTCTGTACCGTCCGAAGTCGGCGTTGCTTAATCAGGGTATGAAAAAAATAAGTTGAAAATCCCGGAGCTTTGTGGATACTGGTTTCTCTGATTTGCATATTTAGCCCTTCATACCCTAAATCAGCAACGCCACAACTCGCTCTACACCATTAATCATAAACCTGCATCCATTTACTTTGTTAGCCTAAGTAAATCAGGAAAAAGTAGAAAAGTCAGAAAAGGTTTTTGGCTCACAACAGTTGTAGCGATCGCCAAACAAACGTATCGTTAGTGTAGTATCGCCGTTGGACTTCGTGACGGGAATGTACAAAACAAAACTCTCTGGAGCTGGCACAAAAGCTAGAAATATCGAGTTTATGCTGCCGAGTCGGACAACGAGCGCTTACAAGCAAACTCATTCAGGTTTAGGAACTACGAAGCGTTTTTGATTAATGCGCCTAAAAGAATGGTCAATCTTTGCCGCTCATTAAGTATTGTTTTCGACAAAGGTTTTTAAGCTAGAAGCGTTTCTCACTGCATTTCCGTCTCCGTCGTTGTTGAAGTACACGAACACACGGAGCCCCTGACTTTCCCACTCCTGGATGCGATCGGCCCACCACTGCAAATCATCATCCGAGTAGGAGCCGCCGTAGAGGTAGTTGGGGTCGGGGCCGTGGAGCCGCACATAGACGAAGGGCGCTGTTGCACGGAGGATACAAGGAAGGTGCGCCCCGCTCATCACGCAGTAAGCCGCTCCAAACCTTTCCAGCAGCGAAAATACCTCTTCCGTGTGCCAGCTTGGGTGTCGGAATTCGACAGCTACTTTGATCCAAGGGGGAACCTGTTCTAGAAAGTAAGCTAGGCGAGCCGAGTCACAACCGAACTGAGGAGAAAGCTGGACGAGCAGAATGCCCAATCGATCGCTCAAGCATTGAAGTCCCTCACTCATGCGTTCCAACCACTTTTCGGGCGAGTAAAGGCGCTTGGAGTGCGTTAGACCGCGGGGCGCTTTTACAGTCATCAGAAATCCTGGGGGGAGGCGCTGCTGCCAGCTAGCGAAGGTAGCATTTGGCGGCCAGCGGTAGTAGGTGCTGTTAACTTCGACGGTTTGATAGTGCTGGATGTAGCAATCGAGTCTGGAGCGAGGCGGTAGCTGGTGAGGATAAAGCACGCCTTCCCAATGGTCGTAACTCCAACCTGAAGTGCCGATGCGAACAATCATCGCCTTTTTACTCCACCAATAAGCGTGTGAATTTAAGTGTAGTCGGGCAGCATCGCTACCGCACTACTAACCGAACTCGCTTTGAGCCGGCAAAAGTCAAATGTTGGTAGTGGCACAACTTCAATGCCAGCGGTACGGACTCCAGCAAGCGGCGAAGCTGCATCGGAGCGGTAGGTTGCGACATTAGGTTAATGCTGGATAAGACCGATATAGGGGGTGGTATCCAGCCAAAGTGATGGATGACAGCCAAACTTTTCTTAGCTAAAATCAATAACAGATATAACTTGGCAAAATAGCGAGGTTGAGAGTGGAAACTTTTAAGTCTTTAAGTGAGCTTGGTGTTGCTCCTAATGTTGTTAGTCAGTACCAAATACTATGCCTTCCCGAAAACATTGAAAATCAGACAGAAACTACTCCATTAGCAGATTCAGGGGAATCCATCACCTTGAGCAAACTTCTTAAAGAAAAAGGTGTCAAGTGTGCCAACTCCTATGATCTCGGATTGAACACTAAAACTTCAGAGCGTAGGGGAGCAGATTTATGGCTTGGTAGTATTTGGATTCTAGACCATGCAGCATTACCCTTATTTATTGGTGTAGTAGGTCGCTTACTTGGAGAAAAGATTCAGAAAAAGCTAGATGCTGCCAATCAACTAAAAGCGTCTCAGGAGTCTGATGATTCCCAAGAAACAAAAGTTCATGCAGATATTAAAGTTATAGATGGAAAGCTCTCTGCTGAAATTAAATATAACGGTGATGCGGATACTTTTTTAAAGGTTATTAAGGGTCTTTATGATGAGCAACAATCCCCTTAAAAGCACCACGACAGACTTTGAAAGCCATGCGTCTGCTCTAGCAGAAGCATGGTTAATCCTAATGCAAGAGAAGCAATATCACGAGGCAAGCCGACTTTGCATTGACTTTCTAGAGAACTATAGCTCTGCATTTAAAGTACGCGCTCTTGAAATAGATGAAGATGGATATAACAAGCTACTTATTTTATTGGTCTTTTTTAAGGGTTTACATGAGGATGTTCAGTTATGCCAAATAATTAATGATAGAAACTGGTATGAGGATAATACAACTGTAGAACAAGTTTGGAGAAAGTTATGTGATTGCAGAGAACGGATTCAATTTTCATCACAATATTGTCAAAGTAAAGCTATTAATCGAGTTTTCTCGGATTTAGACGATTTAGAAGAGTTTTTCCGAGCTGTGTTTGGAAACGGCTGTTATCTTAGTCCTGGCATAATAGCCGATGCAAGTTTATGTAATATCTGCAATGAAGACTGTAGAGGTTGTTCTCACATAGCAGGTAGACTGTACAGTGGAAAGATTTGTTTTTATCAGCTAGTTAATCCACTAATTAATCACGTTGCTCTCGTAAAAATACCTAAAGATTTAAGATGTCGGATATGGAGTTGGCAAATTAAAGATAATGAAGATAAAAGTAGTAGAATTGATGCTGCACCTATCCTGACATTATTTAGCGTTGATAATTTCTTGCGAGATTCCGAAGCAGAATTGTCGTGAGAACTGAGCTTTACAGGGTTGCACATCTTCATATTTACTAAGAGCCGTTAGTCAGCGGTCGAACACTGCATGGCAGAGGACGGTCGAAAGCCTCTGGTGGATGCCAAATTTATCGGTCGCCGCTGCATTTCACCGTTAGATCGCTATGTATGTGACATAAGTTACAGGTTGTAATCGAATAAAGGCTAGTCATTGGAGGTTCTGATTGAAACTTCCAGAGATTGCAGGTACGACCAATGCTTGGAGAGCGAAGTGTGAGTGCGAGATTCGCAGTTTGAAACCTGATGCAAGCGATCGGATTCTATCCTTACAATTTAATGCGACCGCCCGCTCTTGTAGGTTGGGTTGAAGGATGAAACCCGATACTCATCACTGCTTCTCAATCTCAACCCCGATGCGATCGTCCAATCGAGTCATGCTTGGTTTCACCTTACCTAGCGATTCACAAGCCTTGACGTGGCAAGCTCAACTCAACCTAGGGCAACGGGCAATTGCACTTGAGGATATGCGGAAGAATTCAGCCTTTCCTCCAGAAAATACTTAATATACGGAACAATTCTACCTGTCCACTAAATTTAGAATGATATACAGAACGATTCTGACTGTCCATCTAGTTCTGGTGGATAGCTAGAATCGTTCAGCCTAATAATATTTAGACACTCGGAGAGAGCAGATGGATAAGCCCAGCATTCACGGTAGTTGCCTTTGCGGAACTGTGACCTTTGAAGTGAACCCACCGTTCCAGAAAATGGCTCATTGCTACTGCTCGCGGTGTCGCAAAGGCACGGGCACAGGCCACGCCACAAATCTAACCGTTGAGCCGAGCCAGTTCCGATGGCTTTCAGGGGAGGAAGGCATCACGCGTTACGACCTTCCCACAGCAACGAGCTTCAGCAAATGGTTTTGCAGTCATTGCGGGTGCCCAGTCCCGCGTCTAACGCGCAACGGCCTAATTGTGGTGATTCCAGCCGGCTCGCTGGATACAGCACCGCCTATGGCTCCGACCGATCGCATTTTCTGGGCATCGAGAGCGCCGTGGAGTTGTGCTAGCGGGGGGCTTCCAACCCACGCCGAGTATCCAGAGTCATGGTAGAGCAAGAACGTGCCTAAAAAGATCCTCCAGCCGTCGGCCCAGCTTGTGCGGAGCGATCGCTATGTATGCGACATGAACTACAGGTTGCAATCAAAATAAAAGCCGATCGTTGGAGGTTCTAATTGGAACTGAAGAGAGATTGCAGGTACGACCAATGCTTGGAGAGTAAAGTGTACCGCTAGATTTATAGTTTGAAATCTAATGCAAACGATCGCATTCTATCCTTAAACTTAGTCCTGTAGAGAGAGGAAAGTCTTAGAACTGCCTACTAAAACACGCTCGAATCGCCTGCCAATTTGAAGTATTTGAATTTTTTCACGAAAGCAGATGCGGAATGCTAGGGAATTTAAGCTGCAAACAATCAGAGAGGATTTGTTGTGAAATCTCGAAGACTGCAATCACGGTTCCGCGATCGCCACCAACACCTCATTTTTTGGGAAACTAAATCCAAACTAAAACCTCACCCCCCCATGCCCAAACTCCCCGAATGCCATCGCTGTCTCCTCTACGGCCGCAACCCACACCTCGTCTGTGCCGTCCATCCCGCAGGCCCCAACGGCGACACTTGCCCCGACTTTCGAGAAGACCCCAATGCTGAACCGGAGGAATTGTGGGAACCGGAAGGCGCGAGCTACTACAACGGCGAATTGATTCTGCAACCGAGGCAGCGGTGGACGCTAGAGCAGCAGTTAGAACTTTTGGATACCCACCCACTGTTTACTGGTCGGTGTCCCCGGTGTGAACGCCCGTTCCTCCAGTACGAAACGCCCCCGGTTCATTGGGATTGTTCGGCTTGCGGGTGGATGGATGATTCGGTTTGAGGCGATGGTCGCAGCAGTGTACAGTAAGAATAGGAAGTAACCGTACTATTCATTAACACAAGAGCTATTGATTAAAAAAGGGGGTATAAAAATTGAAAAATAACTGGTCGGTTAGTCGCGCTCAAGTCCTAAATACTTGTGAACGACAATATTACTTCGACTATCTTGCACCTGCTAGAATTAACAGCCGAGATACTACACTCAAGGAAATAGCCTTTTTAAAAAAGCTAACAAATATCCCTATGTGGCAGGGAAATATTTTTCATTCTGTAGTTGCTAACTCCCTCAAACGTATTCTACGGAGAGACTCTTTGCTATCTAAAACATGGCTTAGGAGTTTAAAAAATAAGATAGAGAAGGAATGGGCTTTTTCTGAGAGTAGAAGTTTTCGCGAGACTCCTCAGTTAATTGACAAGGCTGGTGGATTAGCACTGTTTGAGCATGAATATGACCTGGAACTTTCAGCTAAAAACTCTCAGGTAATACTCCAGTTTCTCGAAGCATTAGTTAACCGATTTACTGCTTGGGTAGAACAGACCGAACTTACAAAAGCAGTTCAAAGTGCAAAGCAAATCTGGATTGAACCTAATATTTACGGTTCTCACGCACCAGGTTTTGTAATTGATAATGTCCAAGTCATAGCTAAAGTAGATCTCGCCTTGGTTACTCCCGATAAAAAATTCACGATTTTCGATTGGAAAACAGGGAACCATTCATCAAAACTATCAGGGCGAAATTCGCAATCGGAATTCCAAATAAGTGTGTACCAACTTTGGCCTCACTTGACTTTAGAATATCCTTTAGAAAGTATTGAGGCTCACGTAGTTTATTTTGGAAGCGATCCGGTAAAGCATGAGACATTTAAAATGGATCTAGAACAACGGGAATATACGCTTTCCTCGATACGTCGTAGTATTGCTTACGTTCAGCGATTTAGCAATAATGATGGTGAAATAAAATTTAGCTTAGAAGATTTTGATTTTGCTAACTCTGTTAGAATTTGTCAGCAATGCCAGTTTAAAAAACTTTGCCAAAGAGTGCTTGAAGTATGAATAAAATAGAACCAACTAGACACCTTGCAGCAACACTATATCCCTTACTAGGTCTTGAAAAGACACGTTACCGCTTTCGTCTATTGAAAGTGCTAGAGCAAGTACCGCAAGATAATAATAAATCTATCAGAATCCAGCGGTGGGCTGATAGATTATGGCGTGAAGAATTGCGCTGCCCAGTTTATCCTACGACACGTTTTGATGGAACTGGATTTTTAATTCCTGATGGAAGTAGCCCTCCTGTAGGCCATACTGTGGAAATCACAGATGTGCCTGATAAGGTTTATCATATTGAAGTGACAGATAAAACCTTTGAAGTAACCATTGAAGAGGCTGTTGGAAGTGAGAGAGAGCTGGTCTGTCGAATGTTGGAAAGACCTTTTACAGATATTTTTCAGGCTTTTGAAGATAAATTTTGGCGCTCAGATTGGACATTATTTTTTCGTCAAGTTCCTGAAAACGAAGGAGTAGAAAGAGATATTATCAATGCTTACCGCGGACTAAAATTTGGTATTGTTTTATTGCAAGATGGCGGGATTCATTTGGCTGCTGATATACGAACGAAATACGTTAGCAAAAAATCTCTACAAGAGTATACGGAGGAGGAAAAGCAGAATATTTTACAGAAACACCTGGATTTAACCATTCGAGCTGATGAAAGGGCTTATTTTTTACGTGACAATAATGCTGTAAAAATTCCGTGTCGTTACACAGGGAATACAGATAAAACTATCAATGAGTATACTTTTAATTTGCCAGAAAAAACTATATACGAATACTATTGTTCCCGCTATCCAAATATCACAGTTCATCCCAAGGAAGCAGCAATTCTTGTACAAGACCGGGCAAAAGAAACATCTATAGCAGTACCTATTTCGCGTCTTTTTCCTATTTTTACAACAGAATATGAAGGAATTCGGAAATGCTCAATTCGTTCTCAGATGGCTCCAGACGAACGAGTCAATACTATCTCAACCTTCCTTAACGAACTGTCTGACGTGAAATATGAAGATATATCAGTTTCCATTCAGCAGTCTTACTTAAAAAAAGAAAGAACCATTTTTATTCCTCCGCGCTTAGAATTTGGAAAAGGTGAAATTCATAAGCCGTTTCCTAAAGGTTCAGTTCCTCCTAAGACAAATCAGCTCTTCGATAAGCTGATTATGGGTTGGGCATCAAGTAAGCTAGCAACACTTTATAGAAATGGAGCATACCACAATGAGCCGATTCCTAACTTAATTCTGTTATATCCATCAATACTTGAGAGGGACACTCGCGAGACTTTTGTGCGAGACTTACAGGATGAAATTAAACAACAGACAGGACAATCTCCTCAGATTGTCCAGCAACGAGCGTATCAAATTGGGCGCCACGAACGTAGGGGAAGCTCGTTGCTTCGTATGTTGGCAGAGGTACGATCGAGCAATTTTAAATCTTTAGCAATTATTGTTCTATGGGATAAGTTCTTAGAAACCGTACATGGTGAATTGAAGGAAGCCCTCAGCCCCGTTCTGTCCCAATGCGTGACTGAAAGAGTAGTTTGGAACATTGCAAGAAAACACAATTCTCAACTGGCTGCGAGTCAGTTACAGAATCTAGCTCTAGCGGTATCAACTGAAGCTGGTATCCAACCCTGGGTAATAGCAGATCCGTTACATCACGATTTGCACATTGGTATCGATTTGCTGTTTGGCAAAGTTGGATATCATTTTCTCTACGGAACAGGTGGAAGGCTAATCCAGCAACACTTCGGGAACTCTACCGTAAGAGGGCGAATGCACGAAGGTATCAAGAAGCCAGAGTTACGGAAGCGTCTTGAGGAAACTATTCGGTCTATCGTTCAAGATGGTCATCAAATTAAAAGCATTATTATTCATCGGGATGGTCGGTGGTGGCTTAGTGAAAGCTTAGCGCTCCAAGAAACAGTAGCACGTCTGAAAAAGGAGGGTATTTTACCAGAAGATTTTCGCTGTGCCGTCGTAGAAATTCGTAAGAGTCACTTACCTGTACGTTTGTTTACTGTGGTAGAGGAAAATAGCCGAGAATTTCTGCAAAATACGCTGTTTGGGACTTACTTGATTTTAGATTCACAAAGAATTATCCTAACCACTACAGGCAGACCTGGGGCCTGGGATAGTTCGCGCGGTAAAACAGCCAACAATTTGCTTTTGGAAGTGGTGGAAACCATTGGCAACTTCAACATCCAAGAGATTGCAGAAGATGCGTATTATCTTACACACCTAAATTGGAACGCGCCAAATATCGAGATTGCACTTCCAGTAACCATACGGTGGACGGATCTAGCTCTGCGCGAAACGTTCCATCCAGAAATTGAGGAGGAAGATGAAGAAGAGTTACAAGAAATTGAATCTGATGATTTGGATGATACAATCCTTAATAAGGAGGAAGCGAACTTATGAGCAAATTAGGGTTCGTATCTGGACATCTCGATCGCGAGCAGCAACTGCTCCGCGAACTGAACTCAGCTCTACTGGCGCTAGAGGCTGAAGCTTTGGGTAAAACTGCGGATTTAGGTTTTTCAGAGGAAGATGTATTGAGTAGCCGACAGATCCTTCACAATTTTGTCAGTCGTTTGGAAGCAGCACTAGGAGAAAGTAAAGCTACCCCGACAGATATTCAGGTGCTTATCTATCGGATAAAGAATCACAAGAAGCCTCTGGAAGACTGGCAACAGGATCTCAAAGAACTTGCTAACAGATTACAAACTTCCGAGCAACTAAGAGATGCAGATATGCCAATTTTAGAAGACATTCTCTCACTTTTAGATAGCGAGTTTGTTGAAGGTATCCAGCGCCTTTATTTCCGATAAACTATGGCAAATTTAGAGTATCTCAAAGCCAAGACGGCTGAATACGCAGTCGTCTTGGGTCGCATTGATAAAGAGCTTCAGGCTCTTGGAAATAAAAAAGTAAAACATCAATGGTTAATAAATTATCTCCAACAGAAGCTAAAAACTACACAAGCTCTTCACAAAAAGCTTCAATCGATTGTAAAAACTGGTTCTTCTAGACTGCTTCATAGAGCACTTCCGATTGTTCATGACATTGAATACTCTATATTGCTCTTTAACTACTATTATCTACCCGCGCTTCAGCAGGAAACTCAAGCTGATTTAGCTTTAAGAAAACTTCTTCTCCTAAGTGCAAAGCGATGCGGTCTTTTTTGGATCAAGGATATTACTGTAAATCAGAATGGACCACTTGCTACTCTTCCAAATCCACCGGAGGCTCCATGGATTTTTGCACCACCACAACTGGCAGTTTCCCTGTTGGAAATGCCAGGACTTTATCATGAGCTGGGACATGATGTTTTCCAGAAATTTAACGAAATTCCTGAGAATCTCGCTACCGAGATTTACTTATATTTCAATGAGTTGCGCCAGAAGTCTGGACCAATAACTCCTGAGCGAAAAATTGAACGTAATCAACAATTCGACCAAGCAGTACAATATTGGGATACAAACAGATTGAATGAAATTTTCTGTGACATTTTCGGCACTTTTGCTTGTGGAACAGCTCACTACATCTCATGTGTGGATATGGGGCTTCGGTCACGTCACAAGCCTTTCGATGTTGATTTTGGGGACGAACATCCACCTTTGTCAGCACGAGTATATGCTTGCTACAAAGCACTGACTCCTAACCAACACAACGAACAGAGTGTAATTACAATACGTCGTGCCTGGGAGAACTATACAAAAGATTATACTCAAGAATATGATTTCAACTTAATCTGTTCAGAGGCTTTATTAGACCGTCTAGTAAAAGTAGCTATTGATAATATTCAGAATTTTATGCCTAATTCCCATCGTTATGAAGTTTCGTTACCAGACAACGGTCAAATTCATGAAATTCCGCTAGATATCTCGCTAGAAGATATTCTAAATTGGGCAGCTCATATTCTACTGACTTGTCCAGAGTGCTACGAAGCTTGGGAAGCTAAAGCATTTAAAATATTGGGATTTTGTGATTAACATAGCTGTAGTTAAAGGCAGTTTTTTAAAATAGAACTTTTTGATAATTTCTAATTATACTTCTCGGAAAACTTAGTGTACAAGTGAATAGGTAAAGCCAAAATACGCACTGTTCGAGGACGCAATGTAAAGAAATACGTACCCCATCGCTACTCCCAGTCAGGCGAGCGAAATAGCGAAGTTGTCACAAAGGGCAAGATAGCACTTGAAATTTTTACCAGATAAGGGTTTGAAGTGGTTGCTATTTCATTCGAGAAGTCGCCCATCGCGATCGATAACCCGTTATCAGATCTGGTAGGGCACAGGCGATCGCCCGACGCAACTGTGCGAGAAGTTGGTGGCGGGGTGCGATCACTCCTAATAGTTTTTCAACCCCCAACCTTCCAACCACAGCCGAGATGGGGACAATCCCCCGCAGCGGTATCAAAAATTATCAGCCACGCAAAAACGCTCGTTCCACACCCCACTTGGAAGTGCAGCCGACTAATCCCCCAACAAACACCCAAAACGCGCCTTGAGGCCACACACTTAACACCGCAAACTCATGCGGCCAGGATTGCCACAAGCGAAACATGATTGCAGCGATGGTGGTTAGTAAGAATATTTTGCCTACAGTTGCTTCACCGATCGTCCAACCCCGATGGATTCCATGGCAACAGGCGACTATCAGTTGAACGAACAGCACCAAATTAAAGAAGATAGCGATGCTGCTGAGGATGTTGCTGTTGATATTTTGCAAGAAAGTGATGAAATCCATAGGGTTGATTTTTTAGGACAACTTCAGGATAGCAAGCTTAACAGAAGTTGTGTAGCCGCTGCTTTTCAAGTTTCCTCACCATCATCAGCCCAGGAGTCACAAACTAAAAAACCTAGGGGAGCGGGACTGTGTGCGATCGCCAAGCGAGTTTCTGCTGCTGTGTATTTGGTATGCTCTGACTTGGCGATCGCTCAAGAGTCAGACAAGCGTGAAATGATGGTGAGATAGGCACTAATAAATATGGAATGCAGAGAATGACTGACCCGCCCATCGAACCGCTGGATTTGCTAGATACCGACTGCGCCGACATCCTCGCCAGCAGCAGCTATCCCGCGTTAGAACTACAACTGGTTAGGTTTGGAGTGGACACCGCAGAAGCCCGCATCAAAACCAATTTCCTCACCCTGGTGCGCCAAAAACCTGAGACTCCAGAGGAATGGGCTATTTTAACCGAAGCATGGGAAGTGGCTTGCGAGTATAAGCCGAGCATTGAAGATTTTCGCTTATTGGCAGAATTCCTGTGGGAGAATCAAGAAAGCGTTGAAGTTGATTAGCTGCTGATAATTTTGAATTGAATTTACTTAACAGAGCGATCGCCATATTTTAAAAAGATGAGCTTTTACCGCTATGCCTAAACCAAAGAGGTATCCCGACAATTGGCAACAAATTGCGCTCTCGGTGAAAGAAAACGCTCTTTGGCGCTGTGCTAAGTGCCATCAACAATGCCTCCGACCCGGTAAACTCCGACCCGGTAAACAAAGCTTAACCAAGTCTGAACGGTGTGCTTTAACTTTGGCGGTGCACCACCGCAATCGGATACCGGAGGACAACCGCCCAGAGAACTTAATCGCTCTGTGTACCGCGTGTCACCTGTCGTATCACAACCGCGGTCAATCCAACGTATCGCCGGGGCAATTATCCTTGTTCCCCGATGATGGCCTTGACTGGGATATTATGGAGTGCTCTCTGGAATCGGTATGAAACGCTGAAGATTACGGGCAGATGTGGAAATTCGACAACGAAACCAAAACTTGGCGACTTTGGACTGGCAAGCATTGGGAACGTACCGATGACGGGAATTTTAGAACCCTGGTCAAAACCACCATCGATGCTAGAAATATTGAGTACAAAGGTTCGAGTTACATCACCGATGTACTAAGCCTCCTGACTGATGATTTGCGGGTCAAACACTGGGATATCTGGGATCGAAAACGCTACATCGCTTTCGAGGATTCGGTATGGGATAGCAACACCGGGGAAATCCTCAAACATTCTCCAGGTATGGGTTTTACCTCATACTTACCTTATCAATACAAGCCTTTGACGGGAACTGACTCGGATGCGATTGACACGCTCCGAAACAATTGCCCGAACACTTACCGATGGATGAATACGGCGATGCAGGGCGATCGCCAGAAAATCCTCAAACTATTGGCGATCGTCAACGGATTGCTCAAATTCCGCTTCTTCGACTTGCAGATGTTCGTTCACTTAATCGGAAAACCGGGGAGCGGCAAAGGTACGTTTATTCGACTACTTCAGAAAATAGTAGGGCGGGAGAATTGGAAGGGATGCAAGTTAAGGAGCATGGACGACGGTTCGACAATGGCTAGCATCATCGACAAGCAATTGGTAGCCTGTCCCGACGAACGCGCTGCTTCGGGTGTGGATGCGATACTATCCATGACTGGTGGCGATGCCGTCAGCTACCGGGAAGTGTACAAGCCGGCTTCTGATGCTTTCTTCTACGGCTTGTTGGTTGTGGGAAGCAACAACCCAATTTTTGTAGGCGATACTACGGGTTTAGACCGTCGCCTGTGCCTGGTTCACTTCGACAATCCATTACCCACGGTGATGCGAAATTCGAGAATTGAAGCGGGGATGGATGCAGAAATCTCTCAGCTTATTGCCGTAGCCCTCAACCTTTCTGACAGCACCGTCAGCGAACGCATTCAAGGACTGGGCAAGAATCAAATTGCCGAATTCAAACTCCAAGAATGGGATATGAAGCTGCAAACCAACAGCGTCGCGGCTCACTTCGACGATTGTTTGATTGTAGACCCGACTGCTTCCATACCGACGGGCAAACTCTACGAACACTACAAAAATTGGTGCGACTCCAATCTCAAAGCAGTTTCTCATATCAAGTATCCCAAGATGCTCTCGGAACTCTGCAACGATTATCTGGAACTCAGTGGCGTCAAGTGGAAACGCTCCGGGGGTCGCAGTTGGTTTGAAGGATTGAGGTTCCGCACCGAAGGGGAAACATCACCCACTCATTCTGATTCACTTTCGGCGCTTATCCCCCAGAATATCCCAAGTGATACGGGGTGCGATGGTGTTAATACGGGATTAGTAAGGGGTTTGGAATCCTTATCAGACGGGAATTACAGCCATTTACAGGGTTTAGAGTCTCAAAACTTTTCAGAAAACTTAGAATCTTCTTTCTCTCCGTTGACTGAGGAAACCCACATCACAAGTCATCAGTCAGAAATAATAGAAAAAGTAGGTTTGAACCCCACCAACCCCGTCGAAATATCAGAACTCTTACCAGACGGGAATTTAAGCCAACCGACAAACCCCTTGCCAACCCCGTCTCAACCCCTTCACACCCCGCATTCATCCGATGAATCCACTCTGTCAGTCGAACCAACCACCGACGGAATTGCCGCCACCCATGAAGAGCAGGTTCAAAGGTTGCAAGCGCGGATACTCCAAGCGATCGCGGATAAAAACCCCGCAGCCGCCAATGATGTCTATTGCCGCGTCCATGAATTGGGAGTCAAGGAAGCGGTTAAAGCGATGCTAAGCAACGATGAAAATGAGGATTTTAGACGGCTAGTTAAACTTTGGAAAAAAAGCAAAACTCAGCCTTAACCTAACCCCAAGATGGCTGTCTGAGTTTGGTGTAGACCCGCAATCTTGGTTTTCCCCGCCTAGCCTTAACAGTTTTAAGCCCTGGGTGAGGATATCAGCATATCCTGATGAGTCTATAGCAATTGTAGAAATTTAGATGTAATATTTCCCATGTCGGCATAACATTTCTGTTGAGTGCCTGCAAGCAGCCTTTGCAACTCCACTAATGTCTGTCCGTCTGCTCCAATACAGGTATTAGGTCACGCAAAATATTGCACTATGGGCTAAGCTGGTAGTCACTACCCTAATTCTTGAACTATGGATCTCTTCACACCTATCGTATCTCAAGAACTTCAACATCCTAACTTTCGTTTTATCACTAAACCAGGATTCTTTGACCCGGAAAGTGAAGTCTTGAAAAATTGGGCGGATGGTTTTGTTGATCGAGATGGTAAATTTGTCAAGGAGTTCCAGACAACGTTTAATTCATCATTTTGGGAATTGTATCTTTTTGCATTTTTTAAAGAGCTTAAATGTAAAGCAAATCTATCTCATTCATCTCCAGATTTTGTATTAACTTCTCCTTATGGCGAATTTATTGCTGAAGCGACTACAGCAAACCACCCTAAAGGTCATCGTCCTGAATGGGATAGAGATCAGGTCAGACCCGAAGAAGCCGAAATGGATGATATTTTAAGGTTATCTACGCTTCGACTATTACAAGCAGTTACTGAGAAATTTAAGAAATTCCAGAAATCATATTCAAAACTCACTCATGTTCAAAATAAGCCATTTGTAATATGCGTTAGCCCCTTCGATCAGCCATTCTTTTATCTTCAAGATTGTCTAGCTATTATTCGCGTTCTTTACGCCTATGACCGACCTTTGACAATTTCAGGCGATCAGGAAGGAGAATTGTTTGTTGTAGGGGAATCTCGAAAATATCAAGTACAGAAAAACCCCAATTCGGAAATTGATTTAGGCTTATTTACCAATGAAAATATGGCGGATGTAAGCGCCATTATTTTTAATAATCGAGCAACTATTTGCAAGGTTCGTGCCCTTGCTGGCGAAGGAAAATATCCAGTCATATTCTATGGATCTAGAGCAATTGAATCGGAGACTGAAACAGGAGTTGAACGTTTTTATGCAGAAAGACCAAATTATCAAGAAACATTGCTTGATGGTTGTCATGTTCTCTTTAATCCTTTTGCAAAACATCCTTTAGATCGAAAGCTTTTTGAGGGGAAAGAAATAGCAATTCATAATTATGACCCACAAACGCAGACCTATCAATTGAGAATCCCGAATGGATTCCTTTATCAACGAGTCTGTATGTCGATCAGTGGTAAAACTGAAGAAGCTCTCAACAATTACCAAGCTGCTACCCTTAGCACAAAAATCTATGAACAATTACCTCCCGAAATCTGGCCAGAGGATAAATTATATGAGGTTGGACAAAATGAATTATTCTCCGAAAATCACATGGGGCATTATCGTGGCTGGACTATCCTAGTTTCTCTGGATTCAACCGATCAAGATTGGAGTGCTTTAGCAGTAAATACTCTCTGTTACAGTTATCCCAACTTCAGGGAAGCTTACGGTGATGACAGTATAGCAGCAATACTACTAGGAGAATGGTTGGCAACAAAGGAAGAAGCGTACACTGCTATTAAATATAAAATTGACGAAATCTTTGAACAAGCCTGAATTGACAATACTATTTTACAATTTTTCTAGCAATAGCTGGAATCGAATCATGGACAAGAAGCCTGGGTTAATCGTATTGTATTATCACCTCTATAAAGTTAGCACCAGGGGAAAATCAACGTATCCCCCCTAGACTCGTAGCGGGATTTTTTTGACGGGCTGTTAAGTCTTTGTCTAAGTGAAAAAATGTAGAAGACCGTCGGAAAAATAGCCGGCACCCCGCTAACTATTGACAACAACAAAAACCGTGTGTCACGCGCTTGAAACTACTTAGCGTTACTTCAAGTTCCGATCGCTCTGGCTGACGCTACTCTGGAATATACCCGCCAACTCGATAAAAGACTTGAACCGCGTGACACATAGCAAAAAGCTACTACTCAAGACGATAGCCCAGTTGACACCACAAGTGATGAACCGCGTGACACATCAGATAACATCATTTTTCCCGGTGTAGCTGTAGCACTTTTAAGCCCTGGGTCAGGATAGGGATTTTTTCTGATAAAGTTTTAGTAGGTGCAAGCCTAGGATGGAATTACAAACGCTTCTGACTTACCTGTAAGGAAGTTGATAGAAAGGGCAAACAGCATCTACTTGTATTTCAGAATGAATCATTACTTCTCCCTGCCAAGTCATATACTGAGAACCAGGAATCTCCAAAATCAAATCTGCATTTGCATTATGACGGTGGAATTTAATATCTGGTGTTTTCTTAGAAAACTCATTCTCAAAGAATAGAAGTGGCAGTTTACTGATGCGTTCTGCAATTGACTCTATATTATATTGGGAGGCGGTATCATTAACAGCGACATCGCGAGGCAGTTTTATTTTGTGAAAGTGACGAACAGTTCTGGCTATTGCAGCCCTCAAATGATCACCAACTCGGTAGAGATTTGCAAAGTGATAACGTAGGTCACGATTTAAAGAAATAGCGGTTATACCCCCGGGATGAATTTCACAATCAGGACCTATATGCCCATTAGGTTGCATCCCCTCTAGAAAATACCCAATAATGCGATCATTTTTAGGGAAAGTTTGAATACTTGTCTCTACAGTACGTGCAACTATGCCACGTCCCCTTGAGTACATCATTATAGGACGCAATTGACTACCATTGTGTTTAATCTTATTAACAATAGGAGCAAAGGATTCTCTGTAGTCATTGATTGCATTCCGAAAATCCTTATAAGCAGGGTGTCCGACCTTATCCAACCAACGGTCTGAATGTTTTTCGTGAACCTTGCTATCATATGGATGAATAACTTTAAGAACACAATAGCAATCATCAATGTGAGATTGTAAGGCGTGTAGTAATTCTTTTTGTAAATCAGGCAACTTCTTTAAAGGATAATCTAAATTTCCATCAGCATTAAACAAAGCCGTAGAAATCCGATCTATTTCATCTAGAACAGCATTGAAAGACTGTATTACTTTCTGTATTGAGTTACTATAGATTGAGAACGGATGCCGTTGGGTATGATCTTTATGATAGGTAAAGCTTTCATTGAGAAGTTTTAAACAATTAAATGCTTTAGGCTGCAAGTTGCCATCTCTATGTGTTTTACGTTCGAGGTTCATAGGAGCATAAGTGAGTCAGGTTGTATTACAAGTGTAACACATTGAGTTTGATTAAGGACTGCTAAAGCCTCGGCGCTAATGTCAATATGTCCCAAAAGTATGGGAGTAACTTGTCATTGACCTCTTTTCTGCTGCCAATTGCTTAGTTTTGGGGGTGAATTATTGAAATCGCATTATACATCTTTTGCCTGTATGCTGACCTTGCTGTAGCGGTTACAAGCTCTAGGCGGGGAAAGTGTTGTACATAACTTCTTCTGTTTACAATAATCCTGCTTGACGCTGGTTCCCGGCAACTGCCACACTCCCCGCTTAGTTTTAGGCTCCGGCTCTCGGCTTTCGTAGCATCCCTTCAAGGGCGCTCGAAGTCAGGAATTTTCCTGTTTCATAAACGCAACGGTTTTCGGTTTTATAATTGGTGTAGTGATGCAATGGATAAGTTAAACTGTATCCAGTGTAATGGTGTACCAATTAAATGAAAGAGTTATTAACTAATGGAAGACAATAAGATTTCTCAATTCATTCAAGCGCTTGCATTCTTCGAGCTAGAGTTAGAAGAAATGACCGGGAAGCCCGGTTATGAAGATAGAAGAGGCAAAGTGATTGCGGTAAGGAAAAAAGGCGATACATCGCGGATACTGTGCGCTTATTCCACCTATGACGAACTGTTAGACTGGGCAAAACAACAATTTAAACATCCTAGTTAACGCTTTGGCTGAGGATAATTTCACACTCTTTCACCACCCTTGGGAAGCCGCCACACTTCCTGCTATTTCGATCGCCCCACACAACCTTGGTGTATACCCATCGTTGGCGCACATCAACTCTGATTCTGTTTGCGATAATCCCAAGGACGCTGGCCACCACCAGGAAACCGCCACACTCCCAGCTTTTGCGATCGCCCCATCTCCTCTGCGATATCGAACGCGCTGCGGTTGTGGCAATTGCTGCTGTACTGTTTGTAGTGATACGCCATACCCGCTTTGAGCATTTCCTCTTGCACCGATTGTTCGCCATCCCGTGTATCGAAGAGGACTTCAGCCACAGTGCGGTTGTACTTGTCCCGATCCATTTCCACAACGATGACTTTGTTGGAGGCTTTGGCGATTAGGGAACGCAAATAATCTCGCGATTCGATACCCAGCGGTTGTTTGGCTTCCGGCGCATCGATGCCGCACAGTCGGAGCTTTTGTTCGCGATTGTCACACTTAACCCGAAAAGTATCGCCATCGTACACCGAACCATCAACCACTTGGCAGCGCAGGGATTCGGTTTCGCTGGGGCGCTTGGCTAGTTTGGGTTTGTCGTTGTCGGGTTGGTGGAAGTGAAACCAAATCAAACCTGCGATGGCTAACAGGGGTAAGGCGTTGAGGAACTTATGCATTTATTGATTCCCAAACGCTTTTTCTATTGCAGAATATGCCAATTGTCGGTCAATCCACTTCTGGCAATCTTTAAAGGATTTGGCATCTTTAATCAATAGCTGGCAAAAGTATAGTCATTTATAGACATGGGAGGCTTCAAGTCCCTCCCCCTTCACTTTTACTTTGAGCGGATTAACCCGCCTCGGCTGAACTACGCAGCTCCCTATCCCATTGCTGAACGCATTTGGGATTGCTTTTCTGAGGATGTTATACGAAGCGTTGATATCAGAATTGATTAATTGACCAATTGATGTTTTGTACAAACCTCGCTTGATACGCTTACCAGTAAACACAGGCTCTTTTTCGGTTTTTCCATAAACAGGAATTGGGTCTAAACCTAAAAAACTGGAGCGGGATGTGTAGGATTCTTCCTGCACAATTACTTCGATTCCAACCAGTCGAGCTTTGTATTCTAACATTTCAATTAATCGAGAGTGAGGAATACTAACAAAGTTTTGGTTGGTTTGCGAACCGAGAGCAATTTCAGTTTTCCACTGTGCATTCCTGCCAATTACTAGCGTCCCAATTTTTTTTGTATTTAAAATGGCAACAATCAGGCGACTGGCATGATGCAAGTAATTATCAACTTTTTGGTTGCGACAACGAGTTAAGCGCTGAATCCGGGGTGAAGTTTTGCGGTTCCCTTTTAACTGGGATTGTAATCGTGAAGAGCGTTTGTTGTAGAACTGGTTAATCGATTTCAATGGTCGCCCGTTAATCAACAAAGGGATAAATCCCGGTTGATTTGAAGTTAACGCCACTAAATTGTCCAGTCCCAAATCAATACTAGCTATATAATTAGCGTTGCTGATGGTGGACTCCGGTTCATCATAAATCACCTCAATTACATAAGAATCGCATTTCGGAACCAACCTAACTTGACAAATTTTGTCAGGGCTGATTTTAGTTTTAATTGAGAGTTCAGTGCCGGAAAGTTTAATTATTCCGCTTCTCAACTGCTTGCTACTAATCGCCTGAATTGTGTAGACGAGAAGGTTTCGCCCTTTAAGTTTATCTTTGTACTTGGGTAATTTTGGGCGACCAGTGAATTTAGAAGAGTCGGTTTTGTAAGCTTTAACAGCTTCAAAAAATGACTTCCAATTCTTATCTAGCACCATCAAAATTTGCTGACTAACTTTGGCGGGTAAAGCCTTATATGATTCATGAGATTTCATCAATCGATTCATCTCGTTGTAACCGACATAACCCCATCCGTAAATAAAGTTCTGACGGATGACATAGTTAGCGGCATTGTACAGATTCTTGGATTTGAAGGCTAGTTGGTCAATTTCGGCGAAACGAGGTTCTGTTGATTTAATGATATGCCTTTCTGCTAGCTGCATCTGAGACTTCCATTTTTTGAGTTGTACTTATTCCTTGTTTGGCGCACTCATAGCAATATGATACCATTGTTGTCTATAATTGCCTACAAACTCAATAAAGTTTTACAATACACCAATTGTCTGACTTGTGACGGGAATGTCTAAGGAAATGTTGTCCTAGGAATTACTCTTGTAGCCAAGCAGTCAAATGGTCAATTGTCTCTATGGCAGCAGCAATTTTTTCGGGAGTAGGTATCTTTGCTCTTGAGTTTTCCATATCGCAATATTAGACAACAGGGGAGGTACTTAGCAAGACTTCAAAAAAATTTAAGCCGAAATAAAGCACAAACTCGTTCGGAGTTGATATTAAACCACAAAAAGTTAAGGGATTAAGCGCGAGAAGATATCCCCTAACGGGAGAAGTTGAAAACAATTAGCTTCTCAAAGGTTATGGACTCTAACACGACTTTAATTGGCTTCTCAAATACTTGCTCTAAACCTGACAACGCTCCCCCCAGTGAAGTCAAAGAAGTGGTAGCGGTAATTTTTCCTTTTCTCACTCCGCCTCCTTTCGCTCAACTTCCCTTTAAAGTAGGCGATATCGTCAAATCTGGCAACCATTACGGCACGATAACAGCCCTCCATCAAACCGATAGACCTGTAATAATTACTTGGGATGCTAGTAACAACGAAGATAGTTTTTCCTGGAATTATACCTTAGATGAAATTCGGGTGCTTAAAATATCCCTTGTGCCTCTGTTTATTCCTCAAAAAACTACTGGAGAACTTCCCGCTTGCACAACAATCGTACTAGCTAATTCGCAACAACTACAATTCAGTAACCCCACTACTTTCCAAGTAGAATCGCTCACTGAACATCACATTCTCATATTTACTCTTGACCACTATTATCTCTTTCCCATCAACTTGTTCCCTGGCTACCCAACAAGTTGTGCCATAGATGTTTTTACACCCGAACAATTAGAAGCCAGTCGCTTTTTGTCTTTCAATGACCTAAAAATTAGGGCTAAGACCCATTTATTTTTTGAAGTCCCCGACAATTTCTTAGAAATTGTCCTACCAATTCAAAAGCACCAAATCAAAGAGAAATTGACTAAACAATTGAGTACAGAAAGTTATCACATTCTCGACTTTGATATTGCTTGGGAAGAAGCCTGGGAATATTGCCTTAAACATTTAGCTAAGAAACATGGATGGAGTGGTTTTCGAGAGGGCGATTGCCTCGAACAACGCCGAAATCAACTGGAACAAAGGGGAATAGTTATTAGTTTGAATATTCAGGCACTACGCCCATTTCAAATTCAATGGGACAGTGGAGAAATTCAAAGCTACAGCTTGACTGAACTCAAAAGTTTAGGCATTACTCATATCCCAACTCTTATTAAATTATCGCCCAATGTTGCTTACCAAGTTAGCGAAGACGGCTCTTACTTTAAAGCTTGGATTGGTTTCCGTACTAAAGCGTTAGCTAAGGCTTGGCTAATAGTTATTAAAAAGCTAGTTGGTCGCCTTAGCTACCTAATTGATTGCCAAATTCCAGAACTTCAACATACAGGTTCTAAATACGAGTATGTTGTAGAAACTCCCCGACATAAAACTTTAAAGAAGCGCTTAGAAGCTCTGCGGGAAGTGGCTGAACTTGATTTAGAAAAGATGCCAAAATGATGGGAATTGGGAAGAAAATTGGCTATTCTGTAACCAATGTAACTGCGATTAAAAACTCTGTGACCAATCCGGAAGATAAATCGCCTAGCGGCGAAAAATGTTGACTTTCTCTACTTATAAATACCAACAACAAGGAGCAATCCGAGAAAGTCAGGGTTTACTACACCACTTCAATTAAAAGTGCTGACGAGCTAAAAGTTAGAAGATGAAAAAGATGAAAGAAATCAATATTTGGTCTGGATGCAGCATCGGAATTGGGGCAGCATTAACTAATCCCACAGAGTTAGCTTTTAGAAAAGGAAAACTCAAGAATCACTACCCAGTTGAGTTCAATGGCAAGGTTTTCCGTGATGCTGAAGCTGCTTATCAAAATCACAAATTTGGACATTTGCAACAAGATATGACAATAATGACAGAAATTATTGTTGCGAAACTTCAACAACATCCACGATTATTAAAAACAATCGCAAAATATGGTGGAGTTGCTTGGCTTGAACAATGCAATCACATTGTTGGTGTGCGCGGCTCTCGTTGGGAAGGTCTAGGCAGAAAAAGCAATTTCATTCAATGCTTGATTTCAGCTTATATCTTGGTGTGTTAGTAAGAAGCAATTGCATTCTTCACAAAGACTCAAGGAGTAATCTTTGAGTCTTTTACTGGCTATCCAAAAATTTGAGGAATTTTACCATGAACAAAATAGTAATGATTTCTGGCAGTCGTTCCATCCAGGAATTGCCATCAGAGGCTCATACATCTCTCAATCGCATCATTGAACTAGGGTTTGAAGTCAGAGTCGGTGATGCGCCTGGAGTTGATAGCTTAGTTCAGCAATACTTGCGGTCTAAGAACTACGAGAAAGTTTTGGTTTACTATGCCTTGTTTAGCGGCAATGGCAAACCCAGAAATACTTCTGGTTATACAGTTGTTGGTATTAGCGGAAACTATAGCGCTCGCGACATCGAAATGTGTTCGCATTGTGACTACGGATTAGCCATTTGGGATGGACATAGTATTGGCACAACAGTGAATATCAAACGAGTTAAGAAAACCAAAGTTATTATTGTTTAACAACTAACAACAGCAGCAAAATCAGCTCAGAATTATCATAAAATTCAGAGCTGATTTTTAATTAAACAATACTTCGTACAACTTTTGTTATTAATGACATAATCAGAGTTTTAGGTAAGTTCCACTAAGGAAAAATCAACCATTCTAGCCATTTTTTCTGAAAATAGGAACTATTGTTATAAGTCAATTTTGATTTGAATGTTCCTCCATACTCCCCCTCAAGCTAGCGCTTATTAGGATGCGATCGAATTAGCATTACTGTACACTAATGATTCAAACTTTACTAGAACGACCGCAGGAATTTACACAATTTCCCTTCACGCTCAAACCGCAACAGCAGCAAGCCCTCGACAAATTGAGAACCTTTCTAACCACTACCGAGTCATTCTTCTTGCTGTGCGGCTATGCAGGAACTGGAAAATCCACAATCGTCTTTCAAATTATCCAAGAACTCTTGAGTCAAAGCAAACGCATTGCCCTCACAGCACCTACTAACAAAGCAGTCGGCATCCTCAGAAAAATGGCAGCGTCTCAAGGCATTTTCGGAGTAGATTTTATGACAATACACCAACTTTTAGGATTAGGCCTGGTCAGAAAAGAACAAGAAAAAGCTTTGTCACAGACAAGTTCGAGCAGCCTTCACCTCTACGATATCATCTTCCTCGACGAATGTTCGATGGTCGGAAGCGAATTGTGGAAATGGATAGAACGCAATTTTGAACGCACATTCTTCAATCACCGCAAGCTAATTTTAATGGGCGACCCCGCTCAACTCAATCCTGTAGGAGAAAAGAAGTCGCCTGCTTTCAGCATTACCAATAAAGCTGTACTGACCCAAGTTGTCAGGCAAGCAGGGGAAAGCCCTGTACTCGATTTCATAACAGAATGCCGCTCTTTTGTCAATAGCAAAGCCGACATATTTTTGCCGCATTCCAAATACAAGAAAGGAGACAAGTCAAACGGTGCATTCAAAGTCAAATCAGAAACGCTGCTACAATATGCCGTCAAAACGATCGATCGAGAATTTGGTCAAAATCCCGATCGCTTCAGAATTCTGTGCTGGACTAACAAACGAGTCAAATACTACAATCAGCTTATCAGAAAGCAAGTCTACGGTCAAGCTGCACCCAGATTTGTACCAGGAGAAAGGCTAATTACCAAAAAACCCGTCATGGCACCCGATGGGAAAACCGTAATTTTGCCGACTTCAACGGAATTTACCGTCAAGGAAGTTGAAATTAACCAGCACGGAGGCTATCGAGTTTGGCTGCTAAAAATTGTGACTGATGACGGTTTATTTCGGCAAATCTTTGTCCTGCACGAGTCGGAAAATAAGCGCTACCAGGCTGAACTTAAAGAAAAGCTAAAGAGTGCTAAACGCAATGGATTTCTTTGGAGAAAATATTACTGGTTCAAAGATGACTTGTTTGCTGAAATTGACAATTGCTTTGCTCTGACAATTCACAATTCCCAAGGCAGCACTTTTGATGAAGTTGGCATTGACGGAAGCGACCTTTTCAGCAGATTGTTAATCGGCAAAGATTTGAGCCGTCAACAGAAACTTAAAGAGTACCATCGACTTTATTATGTCGGTGCAAGCCGCTGCCGATATCGGATATTATTTGTTGCCCCCAATGACTCGTACTCAAACAATAAAATTCTCAAGTACAATGTAAACTTCTCAAGTACAATGTAAAGTCCTCAACTAATAGGTAAAGTCCTCAAGTAACAGGCACAGACTTTTGTTAAAAACAGTCAGTAATGCTCAACTTTCAGAAATTGTTTCCATCGGGACTTACGCTGCATTCCTTCTATTTTTACACTTTTGTAGTAGTAACGTAACGTGTGCCATCAGCGCTCTACAAGTAGAGTTTGTGCGTAAGTCCTATTTATAAAATAAGAAGAAAGAGAAGATGTAACTTATAAATTTTTGTGAATCATTTAGGATTGCTATATTCTCTTTCCCATTATCCTTCCCATTATCCTTCCCATTATCCTTTCCCTTATCTTTCCCCTTTCTCACTCCCTTTCTCAGGCACCATAACAAGTGCTGCTACCGCAGCGGCCAATCGCACCCCTGACACCAGGCTAATTATGGCAAAATCTCGACTAACAGGAACACCGCCTCAAGAGGAAAATTTGGAGAGAAGAGTTAAGAAAAAACGCTCGACTGCCACAGCACATAATTCTGCAAAAACTGTGAAGAAATCAGTCAAACCAACAACTGAAACTGACTCGGTTTGCGAACCCTCAACAATCTCTCCACAAGAAGTAGAAGCCTTGCAAACTTGCACGAGTTTTGCAGAACTTCCAGCAGTCGATTCTTCTTCTCTAGAAACATTCTCAAATGAGGCAATATTGCCTTCCCCTTCTCCTCTCCCATCAGCTATTGAAGTTGCCTGCAATTCAAGAGAATTCAACGATTATATACAAGCCCTGAAAGGCATCATTCCCAGCAATAGCAGCCATCCCATTTTGTCCAATATTTTGATTGAAGCTGATGCAGAAACTCAACATTTGCATCTGACTGCTTACAACTTAGAATTTGGAATGCAAGTGAGCTTTGGTGCGAATGTCAATCAATCTGGAAAGCTTACCCTCCCCGCACCCATACTTGCTGACATTCTGGGAAAATTTCCTAACGGCAGCCTCACCTTAAAGAGTTCTTCTGAAATTATTAAAGGAAGCCACGTTCCATCAGTCAGTGCCACTCTGAGTGCGTCAAGAAGCAAGCACGCCATTCGCGGGCTAGCTGCGGACGAATTTCCGGCTATCCCCAGCGTTCAACAGAAACTTGTAACGCTTCCTGCTAGCGTATTAATTTCTGTCCTAAAAGCTAGCTTATTTGCTGTAAGTTCTGAGGAAAACAAACGCATTTTAACAGGAGGGAATTTTCAACTCAGTCACGACGCAGACAGAGGACTCGATCAACTGAGAGTGTGGACGACAGATGGGCATCGGGTAGCAATGGTTTTAGGATTGAACGAAAGCAGCAATTCCCATCTTTTGAGCAGTCAAGTAGTTAATTTTACTGTCCCTGCTAAGGTACTCCGGTTATTGGAGCGTTCTTTGAATTCTGCTGACAAAGTTACGATTTACTATGAAGGTTTGCCAGAGCAACCTAGTAATTTTGTCGCATTCGAGTGGAATAATTGGCGGTTGACCACGAAGTTGCTAGAAGGGCAATATCCGATTTGTGACCAAATTATCGCTCCCTATCGACATCAATTTAGCCATCAAGTGGTGGTTGAGAGGCTGAGCTTTTTAAAAGCCTTAGAGAGGTTAGCTTCTCACAGCGACAAGTCTCACCTAACAGCTATTTTAGAATTCGATTTAGATGCCCAACAATTGCGAGCATCACTCAACAATACTCTCAGTTCAGGAACTGAGACAGTTGATGCTAAATTCTGGGGCTGTGAGTTTTGTCTCAAGTGCGACATCCGCTATTTGATTGATACAGCCAAAGCGATTTCCAGCTCAGATTTGCGGGTGTTAATGGCAACTCCTACCGCTCCCCTACTGATTGCACCGTTTGGAACGCCTGCATCGGGTACAGAGGCTTTAGAGTGCGAATATATTGTCGCTCCGCAAGAATAGTTGAAAGGTGGGGTGGGGCATCTAAATTTTATGCTCTCCCCTACCGCAATCGTATAGCCAAAACTACGCAGAGTGTTCGTATATGGTGTAATAGGAGGCAAACCCCCGATAAACAGCCCCGTCTTTGGTGTTGCGTAAATTATATATAAATCCTACAGATTATGAAGTGCTGTATCATCAGTTTGACCGACCTCATGCCGTTCCTGTGGCGATCGCCCGGAAAGCCTAAAAATGGTTTACCGAAGCGTCCCAAATTCAGATCTAATCATCCCGCTCTCCTGCACAAGAGCAAATGCTGCTTCCCCCAAAATCCGGTGTGCGGCAGTCGTAGGATGAATGCCATCCCAAAACAAAAATCGATCGGGACTACCGCAAACACCTCCTCCCGATAAACACGCACCCGTCACATTTGTCAAGCCATATTTAGCCGGGTTTGCGATCGCTTCCCGATAAAGCGCATTAGCATCCAGAGTCGCAATCTTTAAGCCAGAATGCTGTTGATTTAATATCTTAACCGTTCGCCTCAAACCCTGATTGTGTGCTTGTGTTAATGCAGTGAGCCTTGCAGAATTAGCGCCTGTTCGCGTCGCCGGTAACTGCCCCAAATCTGGTAAATTTGCCAACAGGATATTTTTGGCACCCACACCAGCAAGAGACGCGAGCGCCTTCGCCACATTTTCAACGGGAATATTCGCATTATTTACCCCCTGCAAATAGTCATTCGCACCCGCCCACAGTACATACACCGCATGAGGATTTGCCTGTTTTTGGGAGTTAGTCCATGACTGAACTTGAGCTAACAAACCAGGGACAAGGCTATTGCGATCGCTCCCCGTTGTTGCACCTCCATAAGCAAAATTAGTGACTCGTTCGGGCGGCAATTTCAGGCGCTCGGCAAGATACTCTACCCAAACTTTACCATTCGAGTAACGCCCTTGAAAGTAAGTCGAACGAGGCGGATATTGACCCCCACTCGCTCGAAACACCGTTCCCATATCCGAAAGGCTGTCCCCAAATACATAGAGTTGATTGACAGCCTCAGAACTTTGAGCCGATAGGATGAGTGCAACCATAAAAGATAAAAGCGCAAGAATTACTGCAAAAAACTTTTTTTTCAACATTGTTAAAAGTTTTAAATAAGTATTTAATTTTAATTTAGATTGAGCATTTTTTTGCCCTATATGTACGTGATAGCGAAGGAAATAGCGATTAATTAATTAATCACAAAACAAACTCAATTTCTTACCTCATACATTATGTTTTTTAATATAAAATATTATTTTTGACCAATAATTACTAATTTTTCCTCCGATTTTTGCAGTTTGCAAGGTATAAATCAACCAATTGTAATTACCCGATTCGCCATTCGCTATTTGTAATTAAAGCTCGCAATAAAAGATTGCAAATTAACAATTACGACTTGTTCAGTGGAAGGAACCTCTACAGATTGTAATTGTTGCGAATGGCGACTTAACAATTACGAATTATTTTGATACTTTTCTAATGGTATCTAGCTCATAGCGCTGTGGAGGGGACGTAACCGTACATATTTTGGGTAATTACCCCATAAAGTTAGGCAAGAGTCGAACAACCGGACGATCGATCGAACTGCTGCTGGATAATGCCTCCCCTATCGGGGAATAGTTACCAGAAGTATTCTAACGACTCAAAATGTACCAACCACTGCACCTCAAATACCGCCCCAAAAACCTACAAGAATTAGTGGGTCAAGACACCATCAAAACAACCTTGACCAATGCCATCACCTCCGACAAAATTGCTCAAGCTTACCTATTCACTGGCCCCAGAGGAACAGGCAAAACTTCAACCGCTCGCATTCTTGCTAAATCCCTCAATTGTTTGAATAGCAAAAAGCTAACCGCCACTCCTTGCGGGGAATGTTCAAGCTGCAAAACCATTGACTCCTGTTCAAGCTTAGACGTAACTGAAATCGATGCTGCCTCTCACAATGGCGTGGATGATGCCAGAGAATTAATACAACACAGCAACTTTGCCCCAGCGATGAGCCGTTACCGCATTTGGATTTTAGACGAGTGCCACCAACTCAGTACCAGCGCTCAAAATGCTCTCCTCAAATGCCTTGAAGAACCTCCGGCTCATGTGGTATTTATTCTCTGTACGACTGAAGCACATAAAGTCCTGCCGACAATTATCTCCCGCTGCCAAACTTTTAACTTCCGAGCCTTGTCAGTTGATGCTATTGTCGGACAATTGCACAAAATTAGCTCCGCTGAATCTATTGAGATCGCAAGTGAGGCCATGCGGGCGATCGCTCGCACCTGCGACGGAGGGTTAAGAGATGCCTTGCAATTACTCTCTCAGCTTTCACTGCTAAACTCAGAGATTACCCTAACTCAAGTTGCCGAAGTATCTGGCAGTATCAGCGAGCAAGAGTCGATCGCCCTTCTCAAAGCCATTCATTCTGGCGATACCTTAAGCGTACTGCAATCTTCGAGAACGCTCATTGACAGCGGCAAAACCCCCAAACTGATTCTCAGCAGCTTGCTAGCAGCAATGAGAGATTTGCTCATTGTCAAATCAACGCGCCACTGCCAGAATTTAATTGCAGGGCCAGTAGGCTACTCACAACTGCGCTCGCTCGCTCTTCATCTCGATTTTGAAACAATTGATGCGGCTTGTACACAATTGCAAAAATCAGAATTTCAATTGAGAACTAGCACCAATGCTGCTACCTGGTTAGAAGTCTGCCTGCTGAACTTGATGCTGTCTTGCAAACCCGCTGCCCCCGAAACGCGGTTGCCGGCAACTTCCCAATCTAATCAGCCTGACAAATTTGATAAAAGTCCTCAAAAAATAGAGGCAGATTCTCCTGACTTTGAGACAACTTGGGCGCAAGTAGTAGCAGCAGCGAAACCAGGCAATCGTAGCCTCTTAAACCGCGCTCAAATTGCCGAACTTTCTGCTGATTCATGTGTGTTAGCAGTAGAAAGAAAGTACGCGAACAAGTTTCAGAGTCACCTTGAATCCGTGCAGCGGATTGTTACTAAAGCTTTAGGCCGCTCTGTTACTGTCACTGTCAAACAACAGGAGGAGTTAGCAGCATGATTAGCATCCTAATTGGGAATGATACCTACGCAATTGAACGAGAAATTGAAAAGTTTAAGACTCAAACTCATCCTCTCTGGCGAGATTTCAACATCCATCGGTTTGATGCTTCTTCCCTGGATATAGCTATTTCTGCGGCTGCTTCAGTTCCTTTTGGTGTCGGAAGTAAACTTATCGTAGTTGAGAATTGTGATTTCAAGCAATTTGGGGAGACGGGGCTAGAACTACTGCAAATCTTGCCCCATTTACCCGCTACAACGCACTTAGTTTTCACTGCTGCTGTTATCGACAAACGGCTCAAGGTAGTCAAGCATTTATTGCTGTTTGGTAAACTTAAGGAGTTTACTCTCATTCCTCCTTGGCGTACTGATTTAATTGAAAATGCGATCGCTGCTACTGCTAAACAGATGAATCTCTCAATTGCCAGAGATACTGTCAGTTATCTAGCGGTAGCGATTGGTAACGATTCTGCTAGAAGAGTTAGTGAACTGGAGAAATTAGCCATTTATGCTGCGGGCGATCGCATTACCAAAGAAGCTGCTAAAATCCTCGTTCCAGCTACCACAGCCAACTGTTTTCAACTGGCAGAAGCTCTTTTAAAAGGTCAAGCAGTGGCGGCAATTAAGGTGCTTGATGAATTGCTATCTCGGGCAGAGTTTTCTTTAGCAATTATTGCTACTCTTCAAACTCAGTTTAAAACTTGGCTGTGGGTAAAAGCTACTCTGGATTCCGGCGGCAAACTTTCTGATAGCGAAATTGCTAGTATGTGCGGAATTAGTAACCCCAAACGGCTGTATTTCCTCAAGCAAGAGGTTAAGGAAGTATCTGCGAACTTCTTAAGTCGATCGCTCTCCATTTTGTTTGATTTAGAAATTGCTCTCAAAACAGGAGATAAGCCTGACTCGATGTTGCCTGCTTTGCTCAGCATCACTCAACTCACTCACCTTAAATAACAGGAAAGCGCTGCCGAGTTAATTCGGCAGCCTTTCATTAACGGCGTTGTTAAAAAAGCTGTTGTTTCATTACTCATCCAAGTTTTTTTTTAACATTTTTGGCGTAATATAATGTACAATAATTTCAGATTTGTTGCCAAATTTTACTGGAACTAAAGTCTAAGAGAGTCGCTTGCATCGAGCGGACTAAATAAAGTTTTGCTCGCTTTCCGCTTACCATATTTTTTCTGTAAGGTAATTTCGTCAATGCGAGTTACAACCGACCCAGCAGGTGGAGTTGTATTGTTGGCCCGGATGCTTGGTGCAAGTCGTAGCTGTATGATGTGACGTTGCCAAATACATCTGTCATCGATTTGACCTGTTCCAAGGCATCATAAACTACTGATTGACTGTTACCTTGGGAGGTTCTGATAGCGACGATTAGGCCCTCCGAATCCTCGTCGTATTCCATCGTTTAGGTGTGAGTTTGACCGTTGAGTCTAAATGTAGTTGTGGCGACTTCTATTTGACCGTATTGAGTCGGAATATTCGGAACATTCGGTGTCGAATTAGACCTGAAAGTTAACTCAAAACCCTGCATCGCACCAGTCGCTTCTGTTACAACTTATTAATTATCACTCATAGCGATGGCTTTTTGCCTGCATATTCAGGTATGCTGAGGAAATCAATAGCTATAAAAACCGACAATAAAATTGTGTTAAAATGTAAAGGTGTGAGGGCATGATTCCCGAATTTGATGAGAACGGCAACTTGCCACCAGGAGTGTATTGGGCCGAATGGGAAGAATTCAAAGATCGCTTTGGAATAACACCACTTCGTACTCGCATGATAGATGGTTTGCAAATGGCAATGGAGCAGCTAAAGGCAGCAGGATGCAGAACAATTTACATCAATGGTAGTTTTATTACTAGCAAACTAGCTCCTCAAGATTTTGATGCTTGTTGGGATAGAGAAGAGGTTGATATGAATTATCTGAAAATTCATGCTCCTCGACTGAGAAATTATGCAGATAGAGCCGCACAGAAAGCTCTTTATCGCGGTGAAATCTTTCCGTCCGACCAGCCAGTCGGTAGTTACGATCTAACTTCCTATGAATTATTTCAACGGGACAGAGAGCTGCATCCTAAAGGAATTATTGCTATAGATTTAGTAAGGTGGTCGCCATGATTAGAAATAAAAAGCAATATGAGTATACCCAAGAGTTAGCGAAAAGATGTGAATCTACGCTAGCCCAGTATGACGCCCAAGATGAAGAGGTGAAAAAGAACGATCCTTGGTGGTTAGTGATGCGTGAATCTATCCAAAGTCATCTGGATACTTTTAGGGCAGAAATAGCTGAGTATGAAAGATTGGTGGAGTGCGATCGCACTCAAGACCTCAAAATTGAAGTAGATTCGATTTTAGAGCTGCCAAGAGTCTTAATTAAAGCTCGAATTGCTGCGAAAATGACTCAAAAAGAACTTGCGGATAGACTGGGGCTGGAAGAAAATCGAATTAAGCAATACGAAGACTCAGATTATCAATGTGCGAGTTGGGTGGAAATTATCGATATTACTGAAGCTTTAGCGGTTGAGCTGAAAACAGCTAGTTTTGTGGTGGATTTTCAGGAGATGGAAGGGAGGAAAAGTTCTCTGGCTGAGTTTGTAGAACGACAGCGAAAGCAGTTAGAATTTAAAGCTCAGAGAGTCGAAAAATAGTCATTATTTATTGTCCAATACGGTTCATTTAAGACAGTCCGTTCAGTAAAACGATGTGAAAAACAGACGGGATTGCTTTCCTACCCTTCACCGAACGCCTTCGGCGAACGGATCGCGAAAGCTAACGCGAAGACGCTCGCAATGACAAAAACAGTTAACCCAAGCGTATTGAGTTATTGTCTAGATATCGCAGCAGTTTTTGAGGGTACAATCGCACTCTCATCTCTATTTGTATAAACTTCCGAGCCGCAATAAACTTACCCACTCTCAACATTATTACACTTCTCAGTGAAAATCAGTTAACCGATCTACTCAAAAAACGTTTAATAACAGCTCATCTTTCCTGCATCATCCAAACGAGAAAGCCCAAGATTTGCTCAACAGGAGGTAGTGGATAATCTGTAAGGTCAATGGACGCGCATTGCTCTTCTAGTTTAAGAAACCGCCAAACTGTACCGCTAGTTACCGTTCCGTAAATCGTCGATATCGGCTGTTGCTTTTGTTGATTAAAGCGTTGAGCTGCAACCATTTCTGCAAGGCATTGCCCTAGAGCCAGTTTAAGGTCTTCTTTTTTGGCTTCCACCAATACAACCGCAGGGGCTTTAATGTAGAGTTGTTCCGGGGAACGACTCAGGAGAAAGTCAACATAGCCTGTGAGTTCAGCCTCCGGTTCTACATTGAATTCCTCGCCGGAAAAAACGCTAATCAGTCCTTGAAGCTGGCGTTTTACTTCTAGTAACACAGGATTGATAATCCCCTCAGAACGAGCTTTTTCGCTACTCACCGCGATCGCCCAGGGAATCGTTTCTTTAAGAGTATCCTGTAGTAAAACACTAGGAGTCACTGGGAGGATTTCTGGTAAAAAACGCGCTCCTTCAATGATTGTGAGATGAAAATCTTCTACAGCTTTGCTGAGAGTGAATTTACTGTAAGGCATAGGTTTATTATCCTTAATTGGATACTATAACACTTCTGAGTTAAATGAGGTAAGTCTGGTAATTGGTAAAGTGTACTGTACTAATTATATAGCCAGTCTAAATAAGTTGTGAAAAAAACAAGTTTTAAACGAACCGCGAAGACGCGAAGCACGCGAAGGTCGGAAAGAGAACAGAGTTTCACGACTCCTGCAAGACTCACTATAGTGCCTCACGAGGCGGGGCGATCGCGCAGTGAGGTGGAAGTCTACCGATTTGTTGGTTCCTGAACCAAAACCCATAATTGCTACCAAAATCAGTCCGACTCCCAGTTTTTTTATTAGGCTTTGCTTAATCAGGGTATGAAAAAAATAATTTAAAAATTCAGAAGCTTTGTGATACTGGTTTCTATGATTTGCATATTTAGTCTTTCATACCGTAAATCAGCAACGCCTTTTATTAATTTCCTCTCTCGTTCTTTTTCCTACCTATCGGTAGTAAAAGAGAAAAGATTCATTCATAGAGTGACCAATGCCTCCCAATTATATCAACCTTCTTTCCCAACTAATAGCCAGACATGATTTTCACCCAAATAACTTTCCAGAAGCAAGCCATTTGCAGCCAACTGCAACAGCCGATTTGTGTGAGTTTTTAGGCGAAGAGGTTATTTATCAGACAATCGCGACTGCTACAACTCCTAAGCTCTACAAAATTCCGCAAGACTTGCCGCCTTCAATAATTTCTGCTTTGCACAGCCAAGGCATTCAACAGCTTTATTCGCACCAAATTAAAACACTCAAAGCCGTGCGCCAAGGCAAAGATGTCATCCTCAGCACAGCAACAGCTTCTGGCAAATCTTTAAGTGCGTACTTGCCTATTTTAGAGGGCATTCTCCAACATCAATTTACTGCACTCTCTATTTATGGCTTGAAAGCTTTAACAGCCGACCAAAGTCAAAAACTTGCCGATTTGCTCCAACTGATTCCTGAGCCTGCGCGCCCGCGCCTTGCCCTTCTAACTGGAGATACTCCTCCCAAAACCCGAGAACAATTATTAGCTGCAAATCCCAGCATAATCAGCGCCACACCAGAGTTAATTCACTATGCGCTGAAAGGCGTTCACTGGAGTCAGCCTTGGCAGCATTTTTTAAGTCGCCTCCGCTATATTGTCCTAGATGAAGCTCACACTTTTAACGGAGTTTACGGAGCTAACATGGCTAGCTTAATTCGCCGCTTAAAATTGGCAGTAGACGAGCGCGGAGGTTGTTCTCACAAACTGCAATTCCTGATATTGAGTGCTACCGTTGGCAATCCCGTTAAATTAGCGAAGTTACTATCTGGTAGAAGTCGAAAGCGAAATATCAATAAACCCGAGCGGTTAGTTTGGATTAACTCTAGCGGAGCTGCTGTCCCAGAACGGCAATTAATTGTTACTAAACCGACTCATGATGCTAATTCCGATGTTGCTCGCATCATTATGTTTTTGTTGCAGCAAGGGCAAAGCGGAATTTGCTTCGGTAACGGCCGACAAGCAATTAAGAACTTGTGGGCCACTTTTAAGCAAGAAGCTGTAACTCAAACTAACTCGGGAATTGAGTCGCAAGTAGCAATTTTCTACGGCAGTTTAACAAGCGAGCGCCGCATGGAAATTATTAACTCTTTGCAGTCAGGAACAGTTAAGTGTATCCTCAGCACTAGCGCTCTCGAAGCAGGAATTGATTTGCCTCAACTTGACTTTGCTATTATTAGGGGATGGCCGGGAAGCTTGCAAGCTTTTAGGCAGAGGGCTGGCAGGGCCGGTCGCACAAACTCCGGTTTAATTGTCTTTATTCCTATTGCACAATCACCTTTGGATAACTATTTTGCCGATCGCCCTGAATTGTTGGTGTCAGCCGAATCTGAATTGGTGAGCTTTAATGCGAATTATCCCATAGATATTGCCAAACATTTGATGTGCGCGGCTGTCGAAACAGGCATTCCGGCCAATAAGCTCAAGCACTACTTTGGCAAGAGCGCTCCTCAAATTGCAACGGCTTTAATTGAGCAAGGTGTTCTTCACAGAAGCCGGGATAAATTATGGGCTAAGGGCTTTCCCCATAAAGATGTAAACTTTCGAGGGGGAACGGGTTCTAGCACGATACAACTGGTGGATGCGGAGACTCAAGAAGAGATTGAAGTCCTCAGTGCGGAGATTGCTTATCGAGAGGTATTTCCTGGTGCTATTTACCGCACGCAAAACTCAGACGGCTGTTTGGTGACTTATACTTCGCGCTCGCTCTTGAATGGCAAAGCTATTTTGCAAAACACCCCTGAAACTCGACTGTTTACTGTAGCGATTAGCCACACTCATACCAGCCTCAAGCAGAATTTGAGTTTGCCTCAACAAATCCCGTTGGTCATTCCAGAAGTTGAAGGAAATGTTCAAACCAATTCAACGGATAGTAAGGCAATTCCAGCTCAAGCTATTCTGGAACTGGTTTGGGGAGAAATTAGCCAACTCGTCACTGGTTATCAATTATTAACTCGCAATTACGAGTTAACTTGTCTCAATAGAAAGTGTGTCAATTACAGAGAGCATTTACCAAAATGTACTGCCTGTCCTGTTTGTGGCAAGAGAACTCGCTCTGCTGAGCTAACATCGGTTCTTAATGAGGTAAACTTTGAGCAACCTTACGAAATCAAATTTGCGACTCCTGTACTGCAAATTAGTTTTAATTCCCCGGTTGAATGTTATCTGCAACAGGTAGTAACAGCTACTCGCCAGGAATTGCTTCAGTCTCAACAGCCGATTCCTCCCGGATATCAGCAGTTGTGGGAGTCCCCCGCGAATTTGTTGGCTATTCACAGTTTCGGCCATCAAATTTTAGCAGCTTTACCTCTGACTATTTTGGCTTCACCTAATGATGTGAATTTTCTGGTAGAGAAGAGAGGTGCAAATGACTATGCAGGACTCTTTTACGATTTAGCCGAAGGGGGTTCGGGAACCTCGGAAGCTATTTTTCGTTCTCTCCCTCAATTAGCTCATGCGGCTGCTGAGTTAGCCCGCAGTTGTTCTTGCAGTTCTGGCTGTCCTAAATGTTTGATTCAGTCGGGATGCCCTGATGGTAACAAAGCTTTACTCAAGCAGGTGGGGCTGCTGCTATGCGAAGCATTTTCTACTCCTTAAATATCAAAAAATTGGTGGAATAGACGGCTGAGAAATGGGAATGGGGAGAGAGAAATAGGGAAAATGGGAGTGGGGAATAGAGTGTAGCTTTTTTCAAACAAAAAAGCTACGCTCTATTCCCCATTTGTTTTTACTGTTTTCATTAAACAAGACGCTGCTTGCATCAACATAGAATTGTGCGAACCGCTACTGCGGTTTTTAGGGGTGCATTTTTCAGACTTGTACTCATGAAAAACAAGCTTGTCTTGCCAATCATTGACTCCAAAACTAGAGAGTCAACGCTGTTACATTTCAGAAAGCAACCCTATAAACCAAAGAAAAAGCAAGCTTTAATTCCTAACCTCAAACGAGATTTAAAGCATGGCTGGCTTTTAACAATTCTCGCACAAATAGACCGATGTTTATGGGGAAGGTGGGATTATTGGGCTTTGTGTCAAGCTGTCCCCGCTCATGCCTGGATGCGGTGGAAGATGGAGCCAATGCTAGCCATTCTGGAGAACAGAAAACCAGAAATTTTACCCAAATTTGTAATTGAGGAAACTTTGCCAGCAGAACCGATTCCCCAAATCGAATGGCAGCATTCTCCTACCGCAGAAGCCATGTTAGATAATAGCCTCAATTGCATTCCTCAACATGGAGAATGGAAAACTTGGTCAGCTTGGGACTATTTGGAGTTTTTCTTGGACTGGGTTTTGTTCGCATTCGGACATCCAGCTTACAAGATGTTACCCAAAGAACCGGCCGGCTGTGAAGGTGCATCAATGCGTCTTTATCAGATGTTTGACCTGTCAATTCTCATGCTGTATCCTGAAGATTACATGGGCCGGCTGCTACCCCAAATTTGCGGAAAGACTGCTCAAAAAAGTTCAGGATTTTATCCGACACCCTTAGTTTTGTGTCAGTTCATATCTAAGTTAGTCAGTGGTGATAAAACAGAGCGAATTTCCAGCTTCAATGAACCTGCGTGCGGTACGGGTGCTTTAATGTTAACACAGTCGAATTACTGTCTGAGCGGTATCGGTCAAGATATAGACCCTACTCTATTAAAATGCGCTTTGTTTCAGTTTTATCTGTTTTCACCTTGGCTGGCTGTTCCGATTTGGTGGTTGGGTCAAACTGATTTGCTCCTTGGCAATACTTTAAGTAGCGATCGACCCCAATCAATGAACGCCACTTATTGGTACAATGAGTGGTTTGAGCCTGTCGAGTCTCAGGCTAAAAATCATACTGATTGTCCAGTCGAACATGAAATAAGTTCAGGAGAAAGCTCAGAAGTTATTGACTTGAATGATCAGACATCAATTCACTCAAATCCAGTAATTCAAGAAGTTGTTAAGGGCAAACGCCGATCCAGAAAAACGACAACATCTCCTCACCAATTTACGCTGTTTAATTTGGACGATTTTTAGCCCAATACGTACCTAATTCTCACTTGTGGCGGCGGGCGTAATGTTATGAGTAGGCTGGACTTCAGAAGCAAAACTGATTGTAGAAGCTGCTGCTTTGAGGACTTGTTCCGCCCAATCTGCTACAGCCAGCCCTTGAGTTTTAGCCGCATCTTGAATCTGGGCTTGTAGGTGTATCGGGAGCTGTAGAGTTAAGGTAAAAGTATCTCGTTGGGCTCGTTTTGCCTTTTTGACTAACTCTGGCTCGATCCATCGATCGAGCCACAATTTACATTTAGATCCTCGTTCGTTACCATCTTTCTCAATAAAGCTTAGTTTGCCTAGCTTTTGACAATAAAAACTGTGAGGGTCGTCTTGAACAGGCTCAAAACTGCAATGATAGCAATTCCAGCAGCTTCGGCATTGAGTTGCTGTCTGACTGGATGTTGCTCCCAATCCCTCAGCATTCTCTTGAGTGGCTGCTGAAATCTCACGGTTTGACGATGGATGATTGGCCCAGAGAGTTCGTTGGTTTTTGGAACTGTTCTCGTTGTTAGACTTATTCCTCGAATTTTTTTTCTGGTGTTCTTCAACAACTCGGGCAACGTGAAAAGCCGTAAGTTTGCCGTTAGGAGCAGTAGAAACGGCTTGGGCCCAAGCCCTAGGCTGCTCTTGGGAGGGTAGTGCTGTTAGAGGGCGAACTTGGCGCTCATTGGCGGGAAGGATTTGTGCGCCATGGCGCACATTTTCATAGACGGTTGCCGCTTCAATCAGTTGGTAGGCCCAGCGACGAGACATTTCCCACCGATTAGTGCAATAGTCTTCAAAAGTCGAGAAGTCTTGTCGGTAGAGACGCCGATCCCGGATCTGGCGCAAAGCTTGCCCTATTTCCCAGAAAGCTTTCAAGCTCCGTTCGACTTTCGCTTCCAAGCTGCTTAATTCTAATGCTTCAGCATCAGTGAGCGTACTGCTGTGGGCAGACAAATCTTTAGCGTCGGCTTTGTTTAGGTGGCAGTCCTGTGCAACTCTCGCAGGGAGTTCAGCGCTGCGAACAACAGAGAAGTTATGTGCATCAGAACCGCGAACTGTTTTGGAGGTTGACATTGATGTTCCGTCCGTCTTGCGCGGTGCAAGATTAAGTATTGCATAATGCAAGAGTAGTTGCGTAATCGATTAAGGCTTTGATGGCTCAAATTTTGTAGAAAAGGGGTAAAATACAGCAGGGGCAGTCAAAAATGCGATCGTCAAAAAATTGCTCAAACCTTGCAAATACAAGGACTTTACCGTTAAATAGATGTATAGTGCCAGGTAATTTATCTGATCCGAGGTAATTTATCTGATTCTCGAAAGATCCTGTCTCAATCCCTCCCGTAGCGAAGAGGTTTCTATGTTACAAAAAGTAAAATAGTGTACTGTAATAGCGTCAGGTAAGTACTTGTGACTGTTAGCTCTGTGTCTTCTCTTATACTCGATCGCCAAAAGCGGCTGACTCAGTTGATCGAGCTGCTGCTGAAAGAAGGCTGGACTCAAAGCGCTTTAGCGTCCGCTATCGGAGTAGATTTTTCAACAATATATCGGTGGTTAAAAGGAAAAACGATACCCGAATCCGATTCTAAGAACTTTCGGCAACTGGCAAAGTTAAGCGGTGGCAGTACCAAGACTCTGCAACTTTATTTGGATGGAGAAATATCCCTATCAGTTTATCAACGCGGTTTGGATGAGGTGGCGATCGGTCAAGTGAGTGGCAGCAAGAGGATAGGCTCTGAAAAAATTAAAAAAGAAGTTTTAGCAAAGATTTATTCCCTCGATCCAGATGATATTGCCGATATCATTTCTTCATCAGTAGCATTTTTAGCCAAACTTGTATAGTTGGTAACAAGCAGCCTGCACCCTTACGGTTTTCAGTTGAGAAGCCGGAAAAATCACTGTCTCATTTCCCACTCCCCCCCTGACTTCTGGCGATCGCCGCTATTGCTCAGCCTTTTATAATCTGAGCAATGTACCTCCTTACTCTATCCGACCTCAATCAAACTATTCATACTAGCCCAGTACAAGAGCCACCTCTTGTTCCTTCCTATCTGCAAGAACGCTTGCAACTGCTTGTCAAGCAAATTTTAATGGGATTACCTGTCGAGCCAATTCTCAACAGTCACCCCCAGTTCCAGCAGTGGGTTTTCCAGCTCAAAGAACTATCGCCATCACTGTTTTTACCGCAGCGAAAACTGTTTGTTGACATTCCACTTCAAACAAAACTAGACCGAACAAAAAGGGGAGTGACAGAAGAAAATTCTTCCCCTTCTCCTCTTAAAGTGATACAAGTCCGTACAAATGTGGGTTTAGTCAAAGGAACACCCAGACTATTTGAGTGGGCGATTCGCCATCCTGTACTGACTTGGCAAGACCGAGTTAAGTTATGGGTAGCTGCCGAATTCTTCGAGATCGAGCCTCACAAGCTACAACTGATTATTTTGGCACTGCACCCGACTCAACAAGCAGAAAAAGTTCTGTTTGCCTGGGACAGCAAGCAACACCGACACACTCAAAATTGGCTTTTGACTACCATTGAACGAGAGAGAAAACAAACAGTTATCAAGCTCAATGGTCATCTAACACCTCAACCGAAGGAAGTAGCAACAGCTATCAATTTGGATGAAGTCAATTTGGATGAAATCAATTTGGATGAAGTCAACGAAGTGTCGATATAATCTGTTTACATTTTATTGCCATCCTCCTATCGAGAGATATCCACCCTATTGCCGACGCAATCGCCCAAAAATTAATACTTTTCTTCTCTCCATAGGAGGATGGCACTCTTTAATATGAGAAAAAACAATAGGTATGGATAAATGTAGTAGGAATGTTAGCCGTGACTGCAACTACCGCCACCCAACCAAAAACAAGCCAACTAAAAACCATCCTGATAGTTGAAGATGACCCGATGATGCAGCTCGGTCTACAGCATATCCTCAATCGCCAACCCCATTTAACAGTTGTCGCACAAGCTGTTAACGGCAACGAAGCCGTCAGTGCTGCACTGCAACACCAACCAGACATCGCCCTGATGGACATTGACTTACCCGGAATCGACGGTATTGCAGCCGCGCAGCAAATCAGAGCCGCACTGCCGCATACTCGCATCCTGATGCTCACCCACCACAGCAATCCAACTCAGGTAATGGCGGCTTTGTCAAGCGGCGCTCACGGCTACTGCGTTAAAGGCACTAACGCAGAACAACTTCTAGCAGCGATTACGACTGTGCAAGAAGGTGGCAGTTACCTAGACCCTAAGATTGCCGACTGCGTGCTGCAAAATCTCAAAACGCCACTGCCCGAAAGCTATGCGAATGACGACATCAAGCTGACAGAACGGGAAATGCAGGTTTTGCAGCAGCTAGTTGAGGGTAAAAGCAATAAACAAATCGCCGCTGGGCTAGGCATGAGCGTCCACACCGCCAAAGGTCATGTAGAGATGATTATAGCTAAATTTGAAGCGAGCGATCGCACCCAGGCAGCAGTTAAAGCATTGCGCTTGGGGCTGGCTTAACCTTTGGAATGCAACTTCTAATTGTTCTAAAAAAAGTGGTTCGTGAAGCCCAGCCATCGCGTAGCAAATTATGACATCTTGTCAATCTTCAAACTTTGGCAATGTCAACCAAAACCTCGCTCCTTTTCCCAATTTGCTATCAACGCCAATCTCTCCGCCGTGAGCCTCAACAATTTGCCTGCAAATGAAAAGTCCCAATCCCAATCCTTGTCTTAAACTAACTCCAACTCCCCTCGTATAAGGCTCGAATAATCTTGCACATTGTTCGGGCGAAATTCCGGCCCCATTATCTGCAACCGTACAGCGAACCATCTCACCTTCCTTTTTAGCTTCTACAGTCAAAATAAACCCAGACTGATTGTATTTAACAGCATTGTCGATCAGATTGCCAAACACCCGCCATAGCTGCTGGGCATCAGCATTGACTAAAGGCAAATCTGCTGCAAAAAGCTGCTTAACCTTGACTCGATGCTGGCTGAGAATTGGTAATCTTTCAATAAGAATATTTTGGACTAAAGTGGGCAGCGACAGCGGCTTCATGGCTAAAGAAGCACTTTTCACATCAAACTGTTGTGTTGCTGTTAGTGACTCAATCAACTGGAGTTGGCGCGAACAACTTTGCACCATAACCTCCACAGTCCGCCTATCAATAACAATGTTGCTGCCAGCATCATTGAGGCGACTTCGCAGCAGCAGCGACATTCCTGATAGAGGCGATCGCAAATCGTGCGAAACAGCGTGCAACAGCATTCTTAAATTGGCTTCTGCTTGCTGTCTTTCTTGAATTTCCTGGCTAAGCTGAACATTTTGTGTAGCCAATTGCACGTTAGCGCAGCGAAGTTGCTGCTGTAAACGCTGCATTTTAAGTTGGGCAGATACCCGCGCTAACACTTCAACAGGCTCAAAAGGTTTTATAATGTAGTCAGCACCGCCCGCCTCAAACCCTTTTACTTTGTCAAATACGTCATCTAAAGCGCTGATAAAAATTATAGGGATATCACAAGTAGCTTCAGATGCTTTAAGTTGACGACAAACTTCATAACCATCCATACCGGGCATTTTTATGTCTAGCAAAATCAAGTCTGGCGCTTGCAACTCTACTGCTTTTAAAGCTCGCTGTCCACTAATCAACTTCCTGACTTTGTAACCGTTTTCAATTAGCACTTGAGAAAGTAGTTGAATGTTAGCGGGAATATCGTCAACAATCAAAATGTCAGCCAAAAATTGTTTAGTTTGCTCCATCATCTATCGCCACCAAAGGACAGAGTTTTGAGTTTTTTCCGAATATTGCCAACCGCTATTTTCCCAGCCGCGCTGTTCGCACCAGCAGCATTAACAGGCGACTTAACATCAGCCACAGTCACGGGTTCTTCTGGATCGTTCGGATGTGGCAGCAATTGGTAAGCGAATCGAATCCGCTGATCCAGCTCTTCATCTATATTGAGCAGTTTACCCGTCTGCTGCTCGACTGACAAAGCTTTTGCCCGCTTTTCAAGCTGCGGTCTGATGCTGCTGTCCCACAGTTGTTCAGACTCTTTAGCTCGCTTTATGTCGCCGGGCCGCACCGGAATCTTGAGAGGGTAGGGAAATAAAGCTTCCGTCCCCGTTGCGTAGGCCGGTGAAGTGATGACGCACTTGCCTTGAGGAAACCTCAGAATTTCGTCAGGACTAATCAGCGGTTTCTTTTGCAACTGTTCGCTCCAGTTGACAGAACGGCTCGTTTGCTGCCCCGTCGAGCTGCCGGTCGATCGATTTTTTACCAGCACTTCCACTTCCCCGTACCGCTTAGAATATTTCTCGGCTGTCTCAAAATCGCCGGGGTTGAAGAGGACATGAGTTGACAGAGCACTGGCGATCGCAGCCCCTTTTTTATCCCCATAGAGATTATAGAGTTGATTGAGCGATTGAATGCCAACAATCGGTACGCCACCAGCAGAACGATATTCGTTAGCCCACTGATCCATTCTGTCGAACTTGAGAGACGGAAACTCGTCTAAGCAGTACAAAAATGGGTCAGAACGTACCCGACTCAAATTAGACACCACACATAAGTGAATAGCAGCAGCTAACAGCGGCCCCACTACAGTGCGTCTTTGGTCATCTAATTTGAAAATAATGCACTTTTTGCCTTCTAAAGCAATTGGAATGGTGCTGCGACCAATAAATGCCCGCAACAAATCTTTTTGAATGAAACTGGAGTAGGTTGCCTCTGCGGTTGCCTTGATGCCCGCCACTGTTTTTTCAGCATCTTTTGAACTTAATAACTGCGAAAAACTAGAGGCAATCCACCTATCCATTTTGAGGGGATGACCGTCGGGTCGGTGAACGGCGTGGTCGATGCGCTTGACCAAATCAGGCAGTTGAATAATTGCGTACACAAAAGCTAAATCCGGGTAAGGACTGCTTTTTGCCAACTGCACTAAACCCTTCGCCATCAACTCGCCTGCTTTCTCAAAAAACTCATTGCCTTTACTCTCCCCTGGACTAGCATTTCGAGCAATAACTTGTCCAATTTCTGCTGCCATTACTGCATCTTGTGCATCTCTCATAAAATCCAGAGGATTGATAGTGCCGCTGTAAGCTTCCCCTGGCGCAAACACTTGCACATCGTAGCCATAGCGCACTGCAAGGGGTGCAAGCACTTTCATCTGGTCTCCTTTTTTGTCGTAAATAATGGCAGGAAAACCTTGCTGGAATGCACTTTCAACCATCCGGTCAATGACGCTGAATGTTTTGCCAGAACCCGGAGCACCAATGACTAAAGTTCCGCGTTCTGCGTGGGGAAACCAAACCGTCGGATTTGCACCTAATAGCGTTTGCAATCGAGCACTCAATCCCTGACAACCTTTAAACCAATAAGTCGGCGTACCGCTCCACAAAGTAACGGGCTGCCGTTTTTTTTCTTTCATTTGCTTGAGGGCAGAGCCTGTGGCTGCCAATTTTTCAGCCGTCCCGCAGAGCCGCCCGGAGGTAATTTTACCTTTCCCGTTTCCAACTAATTTGGAAGCAATAAGTAAGCCTGCCATTAGCCCTAACATTGCCAGTCCCTCTGGCTTCATAAACTGACCCAACAACCCGCCAAAATCTATGCTAGTTAACGAACGTTTAGGAGGTTGAACGGCCATTGGTATCAAGGTAGCTTTGTTAATTTTAGGCAAAAATTGCAAATTGTTCATTTTTTTTACCTCTTAAAAAACTAAATGTTTCCGATAGCGGCTATCGCCTCAAGGGGGAGACCATGACAAAAATAGGTAAACAATGGTAAGAAGCAATAACGCGAAATCTCCCAGTAAGACAGTACAGAATTCTAGTGGAAACTCCAACAGGCAAAAGAACAAGAGTGCTGATTATTACGAGATAGATCCGGAGCTATTCAACAGTGATTACAACCAAACTCGCAAGCCCTCTTTGCCCTACGGAATCGTGATTAACGATAACCCAGCAGGTATTTTGCTTCCGAACGACCAGCTTGTCAAAGCGGAATGGCACGTAATGCCTAATGTTGAGGAATTGACAACGGTCGAACTAAGCGAAGAAGTGACAGGCTTACTGCTCCAAAAAGCGAGAATGTTGGTATTAGCTTTTGTGCCTGAGTACATCCGCTACAAAGATATTGAAGAAAATGGAGAATTAGCAGGTAGTTTTATTGGGCTTTACGACGAATATCGCGATTCCCTCGATAAAAAGACGCAGGAAGTGTGTTCCGAACACGCTCTCATCTTTCTAAATCCCAAAAACCAACCTCTGCATCAGGTACCGATTGTCGTCCGCTTCAAGAATGTAGCTCTCTGGAGCTTTAAGAGCGCTAGAGAAGAATTTTACCGCAATTTGGAACGGGCATTTGCTGATTGCTTTGGGAGAGATTACAGCGGTAAAAATGACAAGTGGCGCTCTTTGGGAGTGTTGAATGTCGAGTTTAGAGCTCTCAAAGAAGGGGAAGGCAAAAATAAATCGTTTTGCTGTAAAACTCACAGCATTACTCAGCCAACTGATGCTAATTTTCATAAGCTATTTCTCGGTCAAAAACCACAAAAGAAATTGATTTGGGGACTGCACAATAACATTGCTGGCTTCATTGACGCTAGCGATGCCCAGTTGCCAGCTATAGCTGCTGGTGCGGAACCTGAAGTCCAGGCGTTGCCAGAAAGCGTAACTAACCGCAAAAATCGAGGTAAATTGTCGCCCCCTCGCAAAATTGCACAAGTTGAAGGAGGAACCGACTCAGAATTAGAGGAGTTAGATGAATTTTCCGAGGCGGCTGAGGTTGAAGTTGAGGTTGATTCAGAAGAAGATTTTGACTTCGATGAACCTGCCCACTACTAAACACTAACCATCTTTGAAAAGCTGGCTGTCAGCAAGTTGATAGGTAAGGCCGTCGTAGCAAAATTGAAGCTGGCGGCGGCCTTGTTTGGAAAGCTGATTCACTCCTAGACAAGGCAAACCCTCGTGCGAGGAACTGTCAGCCTTAAACAAAGGAGTTTTCGGCGGTTTATGGGGGTCGAGATAAGCTGTAAATACTTCTGTTGGCATTTGACTTGAATCATTAGGAATTAAGTAGCCAACATAAAGGCAGCCTTTTGTACCGCACAGAGTGGAATTATTGAAATCATAAAGGTTCAGCCGTCCTACCGAGCCATTAACTTGCCACACTCGCATTCTCTTAATTGCTTCCGCAGCAGCACTTTGCCCAGCCGCTACTTTGAGTTCTGGAAGGCTGCTGTGTTCCTTTACAATTAGGGTTAAAGTTTCTTTTGGAGTGACTCGCAAAGCTTGTTGCCAAGAAGCTGGTGCAGTTGTTGCTGAACTAGAATTTGTGCAAGCAACTGTCCCCAATAATAGCGACAGGGCGGTAAAAACTGTCAAACCAATGCGAAACCAGTAACCAAGTTGATTTAACCAAACCGGGGGGTTGACAATCTTTTGGGTGCCTGCTGTTTGTTGCTTAACTCTATTTTGTTTAACCATTTGTTACTCCACTCCTACAAAATACAAGAAAAAACAGGACACTAAAGCCGAAGAAAAAGACAATAAAAGAGAGATTGTTTGGCTGAGCTAAGCTGTTGTATGTCTAAATCTTACAGTCAATTTTTATGACTGACTTCGGGGAATACAAAACGACTCTACAATTTATATCCTGAACAGCTTAGAAGTCATATCTAATCAGTTGACATCGAAATTATTATCTCTCTCTTCTCTTTCTCTGTGTCCTCTGTGCCCTCTGTGGTTTAATCATTCCGATACCACCAATTTTGATATCAATGCCATAAAATTAATGGTTTCAACAATTAAAAACGTCCTGGTTGTAGAGAATGTTGTTACAGTTGTTAATAACTTGCTTTTCCACCACCTCTTTCCCCTGGTTCAATGGGAGAGTGCAGCCGTGCCAAAACTAATTGCTAGTCCCAAACCGATTAGAATCATAAAAAGTTGCTGCTTTCGCTTGTAAAAAAGTCGAATTAAGAACCACATTCCCATCAAAAAAGAGCTAATGAACAGCGCAACCTTAATACTCCCACTAGCATTTAAAGTAATGCCGGAGCCGACCGAGTTGCTGATGCCATTGCTGTCACCAGAATTAGCTTGGCAATTACCAGTGGTCTTGTGGTTATAAAGCTCTCGAACTTTTTCTCCGTACTGTTTGAGAGAGTAGCCGCCTAAAATGTTGGAATAGCTGGCATCAATTTTACTGCCAAAACCCCCAAAGTGTTTTTGCGCTACTCGCTCAATTAAGCGATCGCCCTTGAAGACCTGCCCAGTTTTAGGGTCAATTTCCTGTTGGCTGCTGACTAAGTTCTCAGCTAGAGAGTTTTGCAAGACTTTATCCTGAACAGCAGGAGGAAAATATTGGAAGAGTTCCTCTCTTGTAGGTTTTTGGCCTTTGTTGACGTTCAGGATAAAGTTAGCCCCCCCTGGAATTGAGCTGACAGCACGCTGCACGTCTTCCCGGTAACTCATCAATTGATAGCGACCGATCGCCCGCCCGCAGTTGCGAGATCCTTCGGTACAAACCATCTCGCCAATGGCTTCGTAGTCGGCACTGGCTGCACTTTCCAAATTGGTGATTCCTTCGGAAAGCTTTGCTAACGCCTCCCCTAATGAAGCTACATCCACACCGTTAACGTAAGTTGCGGGGCGCGCGCACTCTCGCTTGGATTCAGGTAGAGGCTGAGTTGGTAAAGGGTTTTCTTTAGTTTGATTTGAACTCAGCGGCTTTGAAGGTTTTGTTTCAGAGGCGACGCCTTTTGAACGCGAAATACTGTTAGAAGAACCGCCCTCTAATCGACCGACAAATATCGGCGAATTAACGCTGTAACTGAGAAACGGAACTGGGCCAATAATGTAAGGCGATTTGCCGCAGGGCAAACTAAACCTGAAGTACAGAGCCGTGTCAACAGTATCGCTGGTCTCTGACGGCTCCATTACCACTACTTTAAACACTTCCCCAAAAGGATGCCGGCCCGTCGGTTCCCAACCGCTCAAACAGCCAGAACCACCTCGCACTTCCTGATATTTGCCGCTAATCCACTGCTTGCCTTCTAGTGGCCCTGTGGCGCGGCGACCGACGTTTTCCATGTCGTCGAATTCGATATAAGCGCAATCTTTCTCGCAGGCTACCGCAAATCCTTCTACATCAGAACCAGAAATTGTGTTATTGCGCTTGCTCTCGTACCGACTGTAAATCATGTCAATTCGCATGATTGTGCTGCCAATAGACGCAATAGGAACCGGAAAATTAGAAAGCGGGACTTGACTCAGCAGCGGAATATTGCTGATGAGTTCCTCTGACCAGCCAGAGAACTGTTCTAAATTTACGCTATTAAGGTTAGGGATTTGGGCTAGCGCAAACTCAGATAGGTCAATTTGGTTAAGTTTTGCCTGCGCTAGTTGCGGTACTTGTTTTACAGCTTGACCAATTGGTAATTGGTTGATGTTAGAGTTCACTCCGGCTATTTGAGAAGATAAAGAAGCAATTGGAGGAACATCGCTCAATTGAAATTGGCTAAGATTCGGAACAATTTCAGCCAAGTGACCGACAGTTTGCTTACCAGCTAAGGGAAATGCTGACAAGCTGATATTTTCTAAATTGATATCCCCTAGTGCCAATTGTTCAATTGCTTGCAAAGAAAGAATTTCAGGTTTTACATCGTTAATGTCCCCCAGCTTCAAGATATTGTCAACAGAAGTGCCGGCTTGCCAGCTTCGACCGCCAGAACTTCCAGAACTAGCAACGGCGGGCAGGGAACTAAAGGTAATCTGGCTCCAATCTGGCTGCAAAACTCTAGATTGTTCTTTTTCCCAAATTTTAGTAGGTAAGGAACTGGCGCTAGCAATTGATGGAAAGCTTAAGAAAGTAATGCAGATGAAAGCAAAAATTAGGCAGAGTGTACTGGCAGCTATTAAGGCAGAGCCTATCTGGCTTGATTTTTTTAACTGCTTTGGACTGTTCATGGGAATCCTATTGATGTTACTCACATTAGGTAAAAAAAGCTGCTCTATTCTTTCTAATTTGGAAAAACTTTAAACGGTTTTTAAAACATTACGAAAAATAGAGCAGTATTGCAGAAATAACCCATCAGCTAAATCTCCCTCTCCCCCTCTCCCCTCTCTCCCTCTCTCCCTCTCTACCTTTCTCCCTCTTTTCCTCTCCATTTTAGGAATTACCCAAAAACCCGCTATTTCTATGTAATTCCGTCATTTTAGGTTGAGCATGAGAACGAGAAACTGGTTTTTTTAGGTTGATAGTGCGTCCAGGACTGCATTTCTCCATCTTCGCTTTTTTCTTTAATCAAGCTCCAGTTCCAACTGTGGATTCGGGCGGACTGCTGAATCTGTCCAAGGAGTATCTGCTAGGTTAGACAAGTCATACACATTTTCTTGGTAAGCGTTGTCAAAATTACCTTGGCGAACTTCTTTAGATGACGAGTAACCGACAGTCAAATCGGGTGCCGATTCGTAACCGGAGTTGTTATAGCCGGAATTAGGTTCAATCGATGAATTCTGCATGGTTTTTCTTAGTTTATGTGGTCAATAATTCCAATTTAAATCGCATCGCGTTCCTGCAACTTCATTCCTGTGAGCGATTTCGTTCAGTAAAAATTACCCCCTCTAAATGGAGGGGGTGGCTTTAGGAAGGTTGCCTAACGGCTCTCAGCACTGGGCAATGCTACGAAGTCGAGAAAAATGTCTTTAAGAAAGTTAAGAGAGGTGACAAAGTGCGATCATCGCGCACTAAAATCTTTGGTTTTGCAGTTATCGCGGTGTAATAGGTAGAATTCTAAACACAGAGCGGGTTTCATCTACTGAAATTAATGCCCCTCACTCAATTTGTGACTCGAATTTACGCAACACTTCCACAACCAAACTCTCTATATTGGCAGGCAGTACGTCTTGAATACGCACTTGAATTACAAGGAGTTAGCCGCGACTGAAAATGTCTTCAATGTCCCGTGAACCGTGCAGAACACGAATTACATCTATTCCATTTTCAATTTCCCGATAGAACACCACATAATTGCCGATCGGAAAGCTGTGCAACCCAGCTAACAGTTCCTCACGCCTTCTGCCCAATCCTGGATTACGTGCCAAGGTTTGCAGTTTTCCCTCAACGCGATCTAAAAACTCGTCAGCCCGATCTAAACTATCATCAGCGATGTAGTCCCAAATATCTAGCAAATCCAGTTCAGCGCGTGGGCGTTTAACGATCGTGGCCATTACTGCGGTTTCCTCCGCCGACGCTGCCGCGCTTTTGCCTTGATTGCTGGCATATCCAAGGGAGTTGCCTCACCGCTGTCTAGCCCTAGCTGAATCTCCTGTCGCAATTCCTGCAAGCGAGTTTGCTGGAATTGTTCCCGTTCTTTCAACAGGCGCAACCCTTCACGGATCACCTCGCTGGCAGAATAATATAGTCCGCTTGAGACTTTCTCTTGGACATACTGCTCTAACTCCGGTGTCAAAGACACGTTCATGCCTGAGTCCTCCTGTAATTTGGGCTATTCCATTTTGGCTTTAATAACAGGGAATAGCAATCGTTGTTATTATTGTACTAAAAAACTAGCTCTTGTGTACAAGCGAGCTGAGAAATTATTAAAGTAACTCTCGCGATCGATCTAAATGAACTAATCATGCCCCAAGTGGGTTTCCAACTAAGCCGATAAAAATCAAAACAGTCAATTACAAGCCTGTAAAAATGTCTTTTAAGAGGGAGTAGGAACTAAAAGCTAAAGAATCCCCATGCTTAAGAAAGGGGATATGACGCAGATTGGGATGCCTTCAAAGCTACCAAATTCCTTCCGCATTTTTATTTTAAATTTTTCATTATGTCCAAGCAAATCACTTGGTTGGGTGCGAGAACACCTCCGACTTTGATTACTTGCAGCTCTCCGGTTTCGTGGGGATATTGTGCTTTAACTTGGGCAATTGCTGCATCTAAACTAGATGCCTGAGCAATATACACCTTCTCAAGAGCACTTAGTACCCAAATAGGTTTGGGCCACTTATGTCGAGGTTGAAGAATTGAATAGTGAATCACTTGACCAGTATACTGAACAATTTCCTCGATCGCAGTTTCCGAACAAAACTCCCCCAATTCTGACTCAATACATTGTTTGAGTTCTTTCGCAGGAATCTGCTCAAAAACTGATTCTAAGAGCATTAATGCCGGTCTTGTCTGCTCTAATTGAGTGTGTTCCTGCACGACTAATGACTCTACGAAATGACTGACCTGGTTGATGATTGAGTCAAAATCTAGCTCCATCAATAAATGACCTAAATACTCCCTTAACAAATTTCTTAGCTTTTCATCAGAGATATTCATACCGCCGGTTTTCAGATAAACTGAAGGTTTATTACCCAAATTCCGACCGCAGCCAACTTCTCCATTAGCTGCATCTTCTGCTTCTATCAGTTCCATCAAGCGCGGATAACGGGTTGTATCATCTATTGTGGATTGCGGCTGGGAGGGAATTGAGTTACTCATAAAAAAGCTCGGTAAGTGGGAAACTCAGTTACATTATAGTCATAATCTTTAAATTTAAATTCAAACAAAATTTTCCCATCCACCTTCCTCTAAAAAATTTTTTTAAAATCTAATCGTTCCGAATTAAAGTCGCACTTAACAGTGCTGCATCGGTGAAGTTCATACATCTGAGTTCACCGTTATGAAAAAACTGCTCGCTATCGCTCTAACAAGCATTTTGCTTTTAATGGCAACAGACGCTAACGCAGTCGTCTGTAAAAAGATTACAGATGGCAAACCAGGTTTCGACTTTTTAGGTGGCACTTGGGATAGCCAAAACAACTGTTACCGACTCTAAAGTTGGCAACTATTTTAAATCAAAACCAGGCAACTACTGGTTTTTTTTAGACCAACCGCCATCCTTTATGTCTCTTACCTTATTCCTAAAGTTCAGGACTTAAATTGATTTACCAAAAACCGACTTATAACTCAATACGCTTGGGTTAGCGCTTTCAGATGAATTTCATTTCACGGATTTTTTGGAATTCCCGACTTGTGAAAGGAAGTCAAATTGTTGTGAACCCAAGCCTATTGACTTAAAACTCGTATACTTCCCAAATAAAACCCATTATCCTCAAGCTACCTAATCTCGAATACCGGCTTAAAAACAGTAAAACTTCGTGCATTATTGACAGAAAGATAGCCTTTTATTTTTTTTAGAAAAGCAAGTAATTATGAAACCTACTCCGCTAAACCAGCAGAAACAATCAACCGCTATTCCAACTTCTTTGACGCCCGAGAAACTTAAAATAGCTCAGTTCCCAGTTACACTTAAAACCCCTTACCAACTGATCGATACTGCTTTCAATCTTGAAACAGCCCTTCAACCATTCCAACAAGCAAAAATTATCGGTATAGACTGCGAAACGACAGGGCTTGACCCATATCAAGCCAAAATTAGATTGTTACAAATTGCCATTCCTGACCATCCAGTAATCATTGTAGATTTATGGGCAATTGAACCGAGTTCCCTCGAACCATTACGCTTGCTTCTAGCCAGTCCTGCACTGAAGGTAGGTCACAACCTCAAATTTGAATGGCAAATGCTCACTTTTGCCGGACTGGAACCATCCAAACCCTTTTTCGATACCTATTTGGCTTACCGAGTGCTGACGGCGGGACTAAAACGCCATTTGTCCCTAGAGGCTGTCACTGAGAATTTGTTGAAAGTAAAGCTAGACAAAACGCAGCAAGTTAGCGATTGGTCGGGAAACTTAACACTCGCTCAACTGCAATATGCTGCTACCGATGCTGCAATCTTACTCCCGCTGGCTGCTGCTCTGCAACAAAAATTGAAAGCTTCTAAGCTTTGCAAAACTGCTTTACTAGAGTTTGCCTGTCTGCCTGCGGTGGCTTCTATGGAACTCAACGGAATGCTTTTAGATAGAGAACAGTGGAGAGTTTTGGGAGTGAAGCTCTGTCATCAACGCGACTCTCTTTTAAAACAAATTAATTCGCAACTCCATCGACCTAACCCTCACCAACAAATCTCTCTGCTGCCGGAATTTACGGATACAATTAATCCTCGCTCTCCCAAGCAAGTTCTAGCGGCTTTGCAAGAAAAAGGCATTCCTGTTACTTCCACTAACTCTCAACATTTAATTCCTTTGCAAGGCGAGTATCCTGTGATTCAAACACTGTTAGAGTACCGCAGCTTATCTACTCGTATCGACACTTTTACTCTGGGTTTGCCAGAACACATTCATCCGATTACAGGGCGCATCCATCCCAATTGGTTTCAGATTGGTGCTAGATCAGGACGGTTTAGTTGTCGAGAACCGAATTTAACGAATATCCCCAGAGATAAGGAAACCCGACAGTGTTTTAAAGTAGAACCCGGTTGTGTCCTGCTGAAAGCCGATTACAGCCAGATTGAACTGCGGATTATGGCGAAGGTTTCGGGCGATCGCACGATGGTGAAAGCCTACTCTCAAGGGGAAGATTTGCACTCTCTGACCGCTTCTTTGGTGCTGGCAAAACCCTTATCGGAAATTACTCTCCAAGACAGACAGCTCGGTAAAATTATTAACTTCGGTTTAATTTATGGCATGGGAGCACAGAAATTTAAGAATATGGCTCAAGCAGAGCATGGAGTCACTTTAACCCTGCAACAAGCTTCACACTTTCGTAAGAAATTCTTTGAATCCTACACAGGTATCAAACGATTTCACGCCAAAGTTCGGAAGGCCTGGAGCCGAGGTATCCGAGAAAGTCGCACAGTCTTAGGCAGAAGGAGATTATGGTCAAAAGATACTAAACCGCTGCTTAATGAAATGCTAAATAACCCAATTCAAGGGATGAGTGCTGACATTACTAAACTCGCTCTTGCTCTACTTTTTCTGCCTCTGAGCAGCACTGGTGGTAAACTGATTTGTGTCGTTCACGATGAAATTTTAATAGAGTGTCCTCTTGAAGAAGTGAGGCCAGTTAAAGCCTTGCTTAAAAAATGTATGGTGAGAGCTGGGAATAAGTTTCTCTCTCCGATTCCTTGCGAGGTAGAAATTAAGGTAATGGAAAGTTGGGGAGGGTGAGAGATTAACGGGGAAAGAGTGGGGAGTGGGAGTAGGGAGAAACCGCACCGCAGCCATAGCCATTGCTGTGAAATTTCCACTTCCTCACCACTCTCCTAACAGTCGCAGCACGATTCCTCCCTAACCTCCCACCCGTAAACAACGGTAGTCCTGCATAGTCAGTATAATTATGAGTTTTATTTGATAGATAAAGTGGCGTTATACTCATGAATAAAATACCAAAGAGCTACCGATATGATTGGAAAGTATTTTAGAGAATGAAAGACTTTTTATCGCCAATTGATATATTCTTGGTCTCATGGTAAGTAAGTCGGTGGGAAAGTTTACAACTATGTAACAAAAAATTAAGTGGCGCGCTCGGAGCTAAATTTAATTCGTTTTGTACGATAGTTTCCTTTTTTCCCTCTAGCTTCTACTCCATTAATTACGGCATAAGCGAGCTCTAATTCATCCTCAAACAAATGTCGCAGCTAGCTCGTCTTTTTTGATATGTTGCCACTCCAATTCTATCGGATTCATTTCTGAACAATATTTGGGTAAAAATAAGATATATAGACCCTGGCTTTCCCATTTCGACCATAATTGTTGAACTTCCTGACATTTATGTATCGGGCCATTATCCTGTACTATTACTCTGATTCGTTTACTCTCAGAGGCTTCTAGGGCTTCTGATTCCATCATTCTGATATAAGCTTTTCGATCTACACCGCCAATTACCAAACCGTAAACAAAGCTGATTTCATGTTGCAGAAGCCCTACAATACTTAATCTACGACCACGCCTCTTCGTTTGTTCGAGCCTTTTTTGTTGACGAAAGTTTGTAATAAGTGTAACCAGGTTCGCTTGGGAGCTCAAAATCCTGATTCATCTAAATATTTTAAGTCGATTTCTCCCGCAGCAGCAGCCAGTTCCAGCATATCTAAGTCGGCTTGTTTAACGGGAGCGTGCTACGATTTCTTGTTTTCCTTTGTGGCTCTTCCTCGCTCGTTTCCAAATAAACCCTTTTTTTTTAGTATTCGTCTTAATCGATCCGGACTTAGTTTAATAGAACGCTCTTTTTCTAATTTCTGGGCTAATTGAACGCTGTTGTAAGTACGTGGTTCATTTTTGAGGCATTCTGTTAAAAACTCTATGTCTTCTTCTTTCCACTTCGGTTTTCCCCCTCTACCTGGTAATTCCCAAAGCCCTTCCATACCTAAATGCAGCCATTTATGTAAAACCTCTCTCACAGTTTGTGGAGTCCAATTAAAATGAGCCGCTATTTTTTCAACCTACGGGCCATGTGCATTTAATCTAATTATTTCTGCGGGCGTCTTTGACTTTTTGTGGAACATCCGTAGTTCTCAGTTTTAATAGGGTTTTATCTTGCTCTTGACTGAGAAATACCCTTAATCTAGCGCCCATATATTGAGTTACCTCAGTAGACGTATTCTCTATGTTTACTTATTTTAACATACTTTGGTTTTTTCTCACCGACTTACTTATTATTAAATTTTTCTATATAGTTTGTCTGACCAGTATCCTTTCCAACGGCTCTATGTCTTTTTTGAGGAAAAACTATCCCATAAGCACTCCAAAAGTCTGTATAGCTTACAGCACATTGACGATATACCGCTGGCAAAAAATCCCAATTTTCTCGAGCATTAGTTTGATCTATTTTGCCAATATAGTCGTTTTAAATAAGAGTGAGACACTAAACACTACAATAATCACGAATAATCTCATCCAGAGATGTGCCTATAGGTGCATACATTCGGGTTCTCTTTAAAGCACTAAAATCATGCTCAATATCATTGAGATCGGGAGAGTATGTCGGTAAAAACAATACTTGATGACCTGTTGCTTCCACTAATTATCGAGTCACCGCCTTTCTCTGAATTGGCGAATTGTCCATAATTAAGACTGAAGGGATTTTTAATGACGGTAATAAATATTTTAATAACCATCCTTCAAACCCTTCTGCATTCAGACTTCCTATAAATACCATTGGGGCAATTAAATCTTTTTCTTTTTTTCTTCTTCCCGCCACCAAATTCTCTTTTCTTACCCGCTTTCGGAGTCGCTCCCCATAGATTTTTCTCCCTCTTTTTGACCACCCGTAAATTATCGCCTGAATTTATTCAAATCCTGACTCATCAATAAATACAAGACTTTTGCTTCCATGTATCAAGATTAACTCTCGCAAGTCTCTATAGTATTTTATTCTAGCTTCTCTGTTTCTTTCTCGGTAACGTAGTTCTTTTTTTTTCGAGTAATTTTCATTTCTTTAAGAGCATAAGATATGGCACTTGCTCTTACCCCAAACTTCTTGGCTCTGTCGATTAATCTGGTATCTGAATTCTCTTTTACATCCTTTTCTAAGGCTTGCCAATCTAGTTTTCTCTTACACCTTTTTACCTGTGTGGCTCTAAGGTCGGTCCGCCCCAGCCACCGATATATCGTTGCCCTCCTTACCTGAAAAAGTCCGGCCGCTTGAGCGATACGACCACCATTTTCTACATAATCCACTACTCTTTTTCTCAAATCAATACTGTAAGACATTTTCCTAGTGGCTTCACTATTTTTATTCATTTTACCTCATTTTTAAATAGTCTCATACTTATTTGAAACGAGTATATATACTCCTACAATTTCTTTGGAAAACACATCAATTGCCAACAAAATCCGCTGCTTATTACCCTTATATTCTACAAATGAGCACATCTCATCACATTAAATTATTAGCTTTCCTTTTTTTTTACTTCACTTTTACTTGCCTCTTGACGGTTCCCAACTTTTTGTTAACATAGTATTGTAGCCAGCTTTCTGAAACCCCCGTCCCCTAAAAATTACAGCCCGAGATATCTTTTTTAATAAAAGTTTATTTATCAACTTTCTTGTTTCTTAGGAAATCGGCTGATGTCTGGGATCAATTACAAATCCTCTAGCACAAGCTCCATATTTAAAACTTTGTTTACCATTGTAAGTGGAACCATTTTTTACAATATATTGAGAAGCGCATGTGGGATATTTAATAAGCGAAAACTTAAGGCAGGTTGAATAAGTAAATTCTAACAAATATTCCTGAATATGCAGGACTACCCGTTTTTGTTGGGCTACTAATATGAGATAAAGCTACTTTTTGTTGCTGACAATTACAGCAAAAACAACCTAATTCCGCTCTATAGCCAGTTACCGATAAGGATAAAGGAGGCCCATTTAGCGGGGTGTATATTCTTGTTTTGATTAATCAGCGCCTTCTGTGCTTCCTTTAGGGCTTCTGCTTTGCTCATTTGCGATCGCAAGTTATCGTAAAACTTAGCGACTAATTCTTGTGTAAAAGCATCGTCAACGTACCAAAGAGAAGCCAAAGCACTTCTGACGCCTGCTTGCACCGTAATGCCAGCCATACCTAGGGTAGCACGGTCATCTCCTATACCGGTTTGACAAGCCGTGAGTGCGAGCAACTCCACTGGTTCTGTACCTTTGCTAAAACGGCGAATATCACTCTCTAGCTGAGTAATTGTAATCTTCTCATTATTACCCGTCACTAAAAAGCTATCTTCTGGAATAGTGCCAAATTGACCGTGAGTGGCAATGTGAATAATCGGGTAAACCGTTTGTTTAAGTTCTTGCTCTAAACTCTCAGGAGTAAATTGTTCGTCCAAGAGTTTCTTGCTACCTGGAAATAGCTGGACAACTCGATCGACTTCATTAGTGACATTTGCCAAAGGCTTAAATTCTTCACCATCAACGGTAGCCGCTTCGGTTAGCCCCAAAGCTAAAGTCCGCAGACTTTGAAAGTTTAGGGATTTAGGGGAGGTCAAACGCAACCCAGGAGTCGTAGCAATGGCGTATTTCTGAACTAGAAATTCTTCACCATCGTGGAGTGCAGCCATCGGTACGCTGCGTAATAACCCATCTTGGATGAAAACGAGAGTTTTGATTTTTGTTGGGTCTAAATCAGAGGCGAAAGGGCGAATCAGCGAGTTATATAGATTTTGTGCTGGTGTTAAAAAAGCGTCAGTAGGATCGTAAAATTTCTGAACTTCTATACGAAAATTTTTGATTTGTTCTATAAGTCTTTTACTATCGTCGATCCAGACTAGCCGTTTAAATCTTCTTTTAGTATTTGGCTTGGCTTTCTGGTCAGAGTTGGGTAAACTCACCACAATCGCCGTTCGATCTTCCAAAATTATCGAACTAAAGACAGCAGTGTCTTCTCTTTCTAAGTCATCAACTCGTTCCGGCTCAAAAACGGTAAAGACACACTCATTGCCGAAGTAATTTTGCAATTCTGCTAGTTTCAAAGAATCGATCGTGTTGAGTGCAGAATCGAGTTCCTTTTGGTACTCTTGACTTGCAATGGGTAGCAATTGGGCACGCTCTAGCTTTAACTGAGCAAACTCACGGTAGAGAGGAGTAATCGTATCCCGAAAACTAAATTGCAAGTCTCGCTGGGTAATTAACAGATTGTCTCGAATACCTCCCTCACCTTCTAAAATTGCGATCGCGCGTTCGTAAGCAGCAATTGCCTCAGATTCTTTCCCCTGCGCCTTAAATATTCGTCCCGCCTGCCACTCCCACAAATAAAGACTATCTTTAGCAAGTAAGTTTTGGTCTGCTGCCAATCTTGCCTGTTTGGTAAAATCTAAGGCTTTATTGTAGTCTTTGCGGCATTCATAGAGATGACTGAGTTTACCTAAAGCAAATGATTCGGAACGAGAATCTTTAATGCTTCGAGCAATAAAAACAGCTTTTTGCAGGAGTTCCTCTGCTTGTAATTCGTTGAGTTTTCGCGACCGACATTGAGATTGAAATGAAGTATAATTAATAGAATCAACAGGTTGTTCTATTTCGGCTAGATCGATTGCTGCATAAACTTTATTGGGAGAATCGGAGATGCTATTAAGTAGGATTAGAGCTTCTTGCAATACTTGCTCTGCTTTATTAGTGCGATCGGGTAAGTTTGAATATTTTGGGCGGTAATAAAGTTGAATCAAATTGAGAAGCGATCGCATTTGACTGGCTCGATCGTTTTGATTGCGGGTTAGTTCGAGACTGCGATCGAAATAACCTAAAGCTTTTGTGTAATCAGAAGTAGCTTTTTTGATGAATTCATTAGCCTTATTTTCTGCATTTCTGAACTTAGCAGAATCAGCACGCTGCTCGTTCAGTTGAGCTTTACTAAAGTAAGCATTACCGAGACTATTAAGCACTGAGGCGCGATAAACTGGGGGGTTAATCTCCCGGACAATCTTTAAGCTAGCCTCTAGAGTTTCAATGGATCGATCGTACTTTCCCAGTCGGCGATACGCTTCTCCCAAACTTCCCAAAGCCGCCGCTTCTCCCTGGCGATCGCTAAATTTTTGGGCAATTTGCAAAGCACTTCCTTCACTTTTAAGGCAAATTTCATCAGCCTCAGAAGCACCGCATAAAAGCGCGATCGCTTCTCTATTTTGCCCCAAACGGCTGTAGGTTTGAGCGAGTTCTGTGAGTAACCGTCCCACCTTTACGAAATCTCCAAAGGAGTGATAGTTGGCGATCGCACCTTTCCAATAATCGATCGCTGAGCCGAATTGACCGATTTGTTGATAAGCTATGGCTAGTTTTTCTCGAACGATCGCCTCATTAGCGCGATCTTTAGTGCTTTGATAGGCGGTTAAGGCGCTTTGCCAAAATGCGATCGCTCCTTGCACGTCTCCTATTTTATATCGTTCAATTCCTTGTTGTACGAGCTGGCTGGGATTGGGAGACTGTGCTGTTGCTACTTCTGGCCATCTTAGTTGTAAAGGATTAAAAGAAACATGACTTAGCCCCAGGCAAATGGTGAGGCTGGTTAGGAATAAAATTACCAGCAAGTGGCGGACACAGAATCGGTGGTGTCGGCTTGGCATAGTAGTGATATGGTAGGTTCTGTTGAAGATTTTAGACAAAGCTTTACTCACCTCTTGCAGCATTCTCGATTTTGCTACCTAACCCGCCCGGAGTTTAAACTCCGGGCTAATAGCTTAAGTCCACTTAAGTGGACTGAAATCCACCTACACTCAATATTTAGTCCTCTTGAGCGAGGACTTTCGCTGTTAGCCAGGGACTTAAGTCCCTGGCGGGTTAGGTGAACGCCTGACTTCATATCGACATTGATTATTGTTAATCAAGCTAACATTTCCCGATCGCGTGATTATAATGCTCGCAAGGAAACTCCAGTAATAGATTTCTTAACATGATGGCTCAAAGCTGGTTCGATCGATGTTGGCAGTGGCAGATTGGGGGTTGTGTTGCCATATTTGGGACACTCTGTGCGATGGGGGGCGATCGGGTTAATGCTCAAATCGTGCCTGACAATACACTGGGGGCTGAAAGTTCTGTCGTTGCACCCAATGTCAATATACGGGGTATTCCCAGCGATCGGATAGATGGTGGAGCAACTCGCGGCGCTAACCTGTTCCACAGTTTTCAGGACTTTAATGTGGGGAAAGGCAGGGGGGCTTATTTTGCCAATCCCACGGGAATAGAGAACATTTTAACTCGCGTCACGGGCGACAATCCTTCTAATATTTTGGGCAGGTTAGGGGTTTTGGGTGAGGCAAACTTGTTTTTGCTCAATCCGAACGGGATTGTATTTGGCCCGAATGCGACTTTGGATATTCAGGGGTCATTTGTGGCGACAACAGCCGATCGCGTACAGTTAGGTGATACTGGCTATTTCAGTGCCGCACAACCCCAAACAAGCAGTTTGCTTTCTATCAGTCCGGGAGCTTTGTTTTTTAATGCAGTTGCCACTCAACCGAGTTCGATTATTAACCGGGGAAATTTAGCAACACCGAAAAATCTTACCCTATCGGCGGGCAATCTGGACTTGCAGGGACAGTTAAAAGCTGGGGGAGATTTAACGTTACAGGCGCAAGATACTGTGAAAGTGCGCGATAGTGTGACGACTCCATTCCTAGCTAATTCAGGTGGAAATCTAACAATTATTGGCAATCGAGGGATTGATATTTTAACGTTGAATTATCCAATACAAACACCGTTTATCAGTGGAGGTAATCTCAGTTTAATCGGTGATGGTGTTATTTCTCTTGATGCTCGCTTTAGTAGTGGTGGCAGTTTTTCAATTCAAAGTTTATCGGGGGGATTGGCAAATTTTGTCAGCTTATATGACCCAATTATCAGCAGTAATGGCGATGTGGATGTAGCGGCTAACTATACAGGAGCATCGTTGTTAGTCGAAAGCAAGGGGAATATTCGCATTCAGGGTGATATTAATATTACTGGCCCGGATACTAACACTTTGCCAGCCGGGCAAGATACTGCCACTTTGAGTGCGAGTTCGGCATTAATTCTGCGATCTGGGCAGAGTTTTTTGGCCTATGGGGGTGTTAATTCTGGGGCAGTGCCTAATGCTAGCAATGGACTTGTGCCTCCGGGAATTACGCTGGGTGGAAATGTAACTTTACAGCCTGGGGGAATAGTTAATTTATTGGCAGCATCGGGGAATGTGAGTACGCGAGGGATCGTCACCAATGGAGGCGCGATCGATGTTAACAGTGCCGAGTCAATTACCACTAACGGGCAAAATCTGAGTACCAAGAATGGCGACGATTTTGAAGCGTACTTGAAAGATCGTTCTACATACACTGGTTCTGGACAACCCGCTCTTGGAGGAGGGGCAATTAGCCTATTGGCTGCCAACGGCAACATCACCACTGGCAATTTAAACTCTTACTCGTTCTCGGTTTTGAACGCAGCCTCTGAGGGGGGCGACATTCGCCTCATCGCCTCCAACGGCAGCATTACCACTGGCCCTTTGCGCTCTTTCTCGTTCTCTGATTCTGGCAATGCAGTTCAGGGGGGCGCGATTTCCTTAACTGCCGCCAATGACATCAATATCACTGGCGATTTGATCTCTGACTCGTCCTCTGGTTATGGCAATGCAGTTCAGGGGGGCGCGATTTCCTTAACTGCTGCCAACGGCAGCATTACCACTGGCGATTTGTACTCTGACTCGTCCTCTGGTTATGGCAATGCGAGTCAGGGGGGCGCGATTTCCTTAACTGCTGCCAACGGCAGCATTACCACTGGCGATTTGTACTCTGACTCGTACTCTGGTTATGGCAATGCGAGTCAGGGGGGCGCGATTTCCTTAACTGCTGTCAACGGCAGCATTACCACTGGCGAATTGAACTCTGCCTCGTTCTCTCAGGGTTCTGGCGATGCAGGTCAGGGGGGCGCGATTTCCTTAACTGCTGCCAACGGCAGCATTACCACTGGCGCTTTGGGCTCTTACTCGGACTCTAATTCTGGCAATGCGAGTCAGGGGGGCGCGATTTCCTTAACTGCTGCCAATAACATCTCGATCGAGGGCGATTTGTACTCTTTCTCTTACTCTAATTCAGCCACAGCAGGTGAGGGAGGCGCGATTTTCCTCATCGCTAGAAGTGGGGATATTGTAGGAATTCCCCTTGAATCCTACGACAAAGTTCGCTCCCCAGTCCTTGGCTCCTTTTCTATATCTGAGCGAGGAACCGCAGGAAATGGCGGGAAAGTTACCCTAGAGGCGAAAAACAACGTAAGTAATCTAGAAATCTTAACTCTATCTTCTGACTCACAATCTGGAGCAGTTCAGGTAACAGGTCTGAGAGATTTATTGCTCGCGGATACTAACATTCTGACGAGCAAGCAGGTGACTATACGAGGTCCATTTGCAAGTGGTCGTGAATTCCTCACCTTGAATGTTGATGGAAACGGTCGATCGGGCAATGTTGATGTCTCCAGCTTAGGGAATCTCACATTCAACAACAGTTCCATTCAAAGTGACACCAAAGGCAGCGATCGAGCTGGAAATGTAACCGTAAACAGCCCGGGTTTAGTCACATTCAATAATAGTTTTATTAGGAGCAACACTAGCAGCGCAGGTGCCGCAGGCAGTATAGGTATCGAAGCCGGTCAAGGAATTACGCTTGTCGGTGGTACCGAACTTTCCACCTCAACCACAGGCAGTGGGAATGCGGGAGACATTACCCTAGACACCTCCACCTTAACCGTTGCCAGGGGAGCCCAAGTTTTTGCCAGAACGAGTGGGAGCGGCAATAGCGGTACAATTACGGCCAATGCCTCGACTGCCATGAACCTGGGCCTTGGTGTGGAAGATTTTTCCCCAGTTCTCTCTGTCGAAACCAGCAGCGCCGGTCAACCTGGAAGCATTATTGTCAATACCCCCAGCTTAACCCTCTCCAGCACCGCCCGGATCACTGCCACCGCCACCAATACCGCCACCAATCCACTGGGGGGCGGTAGTATCTCCTTAAATGCCTCCACTATGGATTTAGCCGGAGTCGTGGGCGTCTTTGCCGAAACTCAAGGACAAACCCCCGCCGGGACTTTAACCCTAAAACCCTATGGGAATCAATCCACCCTCAACCTCGCCTTAGCGCCCCAATCTTTAGCGTCTGCGTCTACTTCTGGTACTGGTAGAGGAGGAAACCTGATAGTACAAGCACCAGAAGCCATCACCATTCGCGGCGAGGGTCAACTTGCGGTTCAAACCACAGGTGATGGTGCTGCGGGAGAGTTGAGAATTGACACGCAACGACTCACCATTGCTGACGGTGCGACTGTATCAGCATCCACCTCCTCACAAAAGCCAGAAGGCACGGGCGGCAGTATCACCATCAACGCCCCGGAATCCTTCAACCTCGATCGAGCCAGTTTGCGCGCCCAGTCAACAGGCGCAGCACCTGCTGGGAATATCGCGATTAATACCGGCCGACTCACCGCCAATAATGGGACGATCGCAACTTCCGCCGATCGATCTTCCGGGGGAAGTATCAAGATTACAGCTTCTAATATTCGCCTATCGGGCAACAGTGACATCACCAGCAGGGTTAACTCAGGTGCAGGCGGTGGTGGCAACATTAACCTGAAAGCTGGCGACATCATCGCTTTCGACGACAGCGATATCCTCGCTTTTGCCGGCGAGGGCAGAGGTGGAAATATCACCCTCGACACTAGAGTCTTTTTCGGCGAAAGCTACCGTAGCGTACCTCGCAGCACCGATCCTGCTACCCTCAACGGCAATAACCGAGTCGATATTAACGCCACTGGTAATCTTGCTTCTGGAACGATCGTCCTACCCGATACCACATTCATCCAAAACAGTCTCACCGAGTTACCGGACGATCGGATTGACACCGACAGCCTTCTGGCCTCTAGCTGCATTGTCCGCCGCTCACGACCAACTAGGGGAAGTTTTACCGTCACGGGTACTGGTGGCTTACAAGAGCGCCCCGGAGATGTCCAAATGTCCGACTTTCCCACAGTAGACATAGAAACTTTACCCAGTGAGGGCACATTCTCAAATACCAACCCCAATCGTTCTTGGCAAAAAGGCGACCCAATTGTAGAACCCCAAGGCGTGTATCGACTGCCGAATGGGAAACTTGTTATGAGTCGAGAATGTCCTTAATTCACTAACAAAAATATGTACCCAATCTTCAGGTGGGTTGCCATTTCAAGCTCAAGCATCGCGACATCAACTTGTTTTACCCTCAGTGCGATCGCCCAATCCGCACCGCCACCAGGTGTCACCATTCCCCCTAACGCACCAGACGCGATCGAACAAACGATTCCCAATCCCTCTTTTACACCCCGTCCTCTCCCCGATGAAACGCCTTCACCACCACCCGAACCTGAACTGCAAACTCCCCCAATTCAAGAGTCACCTGAAGTTACTCCCCCGTCGGGCGATCGCTTTTTTATCAACAAAATAGAAGTGCTGGGAAACACTGTCTTGCAGGACGAAATTGCCAAATTAATTCAGCCTTACGAGAACCGTTCGGTCACGTTTGAAGAGTTGCTCGAACTGCGATGGGCGATTATTCAACTCTATATTAAAAACGGCTACATTACCTCTGGAGCCTTCCTGCCCAACAATCAAGACCTCAGCAGCGGTACAGTCAAAATTCAAGTCGTAGAGGGCGAACTCGATCGGATTGAAATCGGTGGGTTAAATCGATTGCGAGAAGGATACGTGCGATCGCGCCTCGAACTTGCCACCTCTACCCCCTTAAACCAGCAACGCTTAGAAGAAGCTTTGCAACTGTTGCAACTCGATCCGCTTATCGAAAGGGTAAATGCCGAGTTAACCGCAGGTAGCACTCCGGGCCGCAATATCTTGCGAATCAATCTCAAAGAAGCGCCTGCTTTTCACAGTGCGATCGCACTGGAAAACAACCAATCTCCCAGCATTGGTTCAGTCCAAGGCAGCGTACAAGTCAGTCATGATAATCTGTTGGGATTTGGCGATCGTTTAGCAGCCCAATACGGTCGTACTGAAGGACTCGACCTCTACGACATCAACTATACTATCCCCGTGAATCCTCGTAACGGTGCCCTTAACCTCCGCTATAACAATGGTAATAGCCGAATTATTGAACGAGAGTTCCGGGATATCGGTATTAGAAGCGAAACTCAAACCTATTCCCTCAATTTCCGCCAGCCCATTACCAGAACACCAACCCGTGAATTTGCATTAAGCTTAGGTTTAGATCGGCGTCGCAGCCAAACGTATATCCTCGACGATATGCCCTTTTCCTTCACAGAAGGTCCTGAAAAAGGCGAATCTAAAGTTACCGTAATTCGGTTTTCTCAAGATTGGGTCGATCGGGGCAGAAGACGAGTTTTAGCCGCCCGTTCTCAATTCAGTCTGGGGATAGATGCCTTTGATGCAACTGTCAACAACACTGGCACTGACGGGCGATTCTTTTCCTGGTTGGGACAATTTCAGTGGGTGCAGCAGTTATCATCCAGAAATGTGCTAGCAGCGCGAATTGATGCTCAGCTAACTCCAGATTCTTTGCTATCTTTAGAACGCTTCAGTATTGGTGGAGTCGATACAGTTCGCGGCTACCGACAAAACCAACTCGTTGCCGACAATGGCATCCTGGGTTCAGTTGAAGTTCGCATTCCCCTCGCGTCAGACCCCAGCGTACTTCAGTTAGCGCCTTCTTTTGAAATCGGAACGGTCTGGAATAACCAAGATCCTGACCCCGATCCAGCTACAATTGCCAGTTTAGGACTGGGTTTGCGCTGGCAGATTGCCCCCGATTTATCGTTGCGCTTAGACTACGGCCTCCCCTTAATTTCAGTTGGCGATCGGGGAAACTCGTTGCAAGATAAGGGCATCTACTTTTCAGTACGCTATCAGCCGTTTTGAAGCAGGCTGTAGAAGTTTACTAAGCCAATTGCAGATTTGTGCGATCGAATTTGCACAATTGTGCAATATATTATCTAGCTGATTTCTATATCATATAAAATGAAATTAATTTCATCACTTATAGCAGGAGTCAAGAGTCAGAAGTGGAAAGCTTGCCCAATAAAGGTTTCATTTTTCAAGACTGCCCGCAACTGGTGTGGCGGTTGCTATAAATCGACGATTTGTCTGACTCATATGATGTCCGGCAAATCAACCATTATATGTCAATACGGTTCAGTTAATGTTTCTTTGTCATTGCGAGCTTTGGGCGAAGCATAAGCCCTTCGGGCAAGCTTCGCCAACGCAGTATCTATTTTTCACATAGTTTTGTCTCTATGACTATCTTATCTGAACCGTATTGCATTATATGTTCGTAGTAAGGACTTCAGTCCTTATCCGTTTACCAATTACCAATTATACTAAATCCGGGTTATCTATCCCCTTTATAAATCCTCCGTTTGAAGTCAGAGTCTTTGGGATTGCTTCACTTCGTTCGCAATGACAATAACGGGGTGGTAAACCCGGATTTGGTATTACCAATTACCAATTACCAATTACCAATTACGGTTTCAACGATGAGCCAAGATTTACCAGAACAAGGGACACTCAAAATACTTGTAGTGGATGACCACGAACTAATCTTAAGCGGAACGATCGACTTGCTGAAACGGCAGTACCCACAAGCCGAAATCCTTACCGCTAAAACAACCCAGAATGCTCTGCAACAGGTCGAAGCATTTGAGCCTGACCTCGTTATTATGGATCTTTCCCTACCAGAAACCTTCGGGCACACTGCCGAAATCAATCGAGGCATAAAAAGCCTGGGAACTTTAATGAAAAACTATCCCACCCTAAATTTGGTCGTGCAAAGCAGTTATGTCAAGGCACTGGTGCGGCTTAAACCAGACATCGATGCTCATGAAGGAGGGTTTACCGTAGCTGACAAAGGACTTTCCAGCCAGGAGATGTTGAAGCGGATTGACTTGGCACTCAAAGCAGTTACTCATACCAAAGATTTGAAAATGCCGCCAGGGGAAGTCAAGCCAGAGTGGCTTGAGGTACTCAATCTCGCTTTTGAAGAAGAATTGGAAGATAAAGTCATTGCCGATCGCATGAACGTATCTCTCAGAACGATACGCCACTACTGGACAAAAGTTCAAGACGTTTTAGGCGTTTACCCGGAAGATGGCAAAAGTCTCCGCATTCAAACGGAAAAACGAGCTAGAGAAGAGGGGTTTATTGATTGACCGATTTGGTTAAGGAAGAAACTATTGTTACCCACTATTTCGAGCAAAATTAGAAAAGAATTTACCATCTGGTCTGTAGGAACACTACCAGGAATTGTTGCTATAGGGCTGATTGTACTCGTTCGTTTGAGTGGAGCGCTACAATTGATAGAATGGGTAACTTTCGACTCGTTTCTCCGTCTGCAACCATCCGAACCGATCGACCAACGAATTGTCATTGTGGGAATTGATGAAGCCGATATCCAACGTATAAGAAATTACCCCATACCCGATCGCGAAATTGCCAAACTGTTAAGAACTTTGCAGAAGTACCAGCCCAGAGTTATCGGTCTTGATATTGTTAAAGATCTACCCGTTGAACCCGGTCATGCCGAACTGGTTGCAACTTTTAAAGATATCAAAAATCTGATTGTGGTGGAAAAAGTCTTACCCGTTGCTATCAAGCCACCCCCCGAATTACCCCCAGAACAAATCGGTTTTGTAGATGTCCTTTCCGATGATGACGGCAAGGTCAGGCGTGCTTTACTGGGAGCGAAGAGACCTAAAGACGATAAAAAATATGTCTTTTCCCTGCCTTTGCGACTGGCAGAAACCTATCTCAAAGCTGAAGGAATTAAACTTAGCAATGGCATTCGCGATCGCAAGGCGATGCGGTTTGGTTCGACTGAACTTCCTCGCTTTTTGCCCTATTCTGGAGGCTACGCGGGAAGTGATGATTTTGGCGTTCAGCTACTCCTCAATTATCGCAACGGTCGGGAACGATTTCGCACGCTATCCCTTCAAGATATTAACGATATTGAAGCCACCAAAGGTAATCCTAATGTGCTGCGCGATACCTTTGGCGATCGCATTGTTCTAATTGGGGTAACTGCTCCTAGTATTAAAGACTTTATTAATACTTCTGCGATCTCTAATTTACAACCGCCTGGGAAAATTTATGGCGTAGAATTTCATGCCCATGTTGCCAGCCAAATCGTCAGTGCAGTTCTCGATGGACGACCCGTTTTAAAAACCTGGTCGCAGAGTTGGGAATATCTTTGGATTGTCGCTTGGGGCGTTTTAGCTATTTATCTGGGTCGGCTGACTCAATCTCCATTAAAAAACCTCGTGTATGTTGCCGCTGCCAGTCTTGGGTTAGTTGGAATTAGTTATGCCTTCATCGTCGGGGGATGGTGGATTCCCGCAGCACCAGCTTTATTAGTTTTGGTCATTAATGGTGCAATCTTGAACACTTTCTATCAATACGATCGATTTTTGAGGTTTCAGATTGAGATCCGCCAACACACCATTGAACGGACATTTGTTCTAATTCATAATGGTCCTCTGCAAACACTAGCCAATATTTTGAGGCACGTTCAAGACCAAGATTTAGAAGCAAATCGATTGCTCGAAGAACTGAAAAATCTGAACTGGGAAATCAGAGAAGTCGGCGAATACCTAAAACTAGAAGCCCTCGATAGAAAGGAAAGTCTCCGTCTAGGCAGCGGTCTAATCCTAGACTTAAATATCCCAATTCGCGACCTACTCTATGAAGTCTACAGCCATACACTCCAGCGCAACTTTCCTTCCTTTAAAACGCTCAAAGTTAAAGCTTATTCGTTCGAGCCAATTGAAGAGCAATACTTAAGCATGGAACAAAAGCGAGAACTCTGCCAATTTCTGGAAGAAGCACTGTGCAATGTCGGAAAACACGCTAAAAAATTGACCCGTCTTAGTGCTACAGGCAAGCAAAATGAAGGCTGGTACACCCTAAGCATTAAAGATAATGGATCTAGCATTTGCTCTTCCTTTGAAGGTCGAGGCACAAAGCAGTGTCTAAATCTAGCGAAAAAATTAAAAGGAAAATTTAAGCGAACCTGTCTCGGAGAGAAAGGAACTTTGTGTGAGTTAACTTGGCCAATTGCGGGGAGAAACTGGAATTTTGCTAGTATAGCACGTAACTTCAAAACCAAGATTTTGAAAGGTAGGAGTTAGACCTCTCGTTAAAAAAGTGAAATTGGATTAATTGAAAACATATATATGTTGAGCTAAAACCCTAATAGGAGGACACTGTGAGCATTGAACAAGCCTTACTGGAGCAAATCCGATTCCTCACCCCACCCAAAGCAGCAACAGGAAGTCCTGGACTTTGCAGCCTTCCTCCGGCAGCGATTGCCTGGCGTCTCGAAAAAGAAGCGTATACCCGGATTGCGTAAAGGAAAGGCCTATTGGATGGCAGACGACTTTGATGTTCCGCTTCCAGGTGAAGACGAAGACTTACCGCCTACCGCCTACTAAATCGAGTTCGCGATCGCGTTAGCTTCTACGAGCATTTTGCCCGGATGTTGGGGATGAGCATCGACAAGAATAGTTTTTGCGATCGCCGACTTATTCAGCAAGTCCTACTTACCCATTGCAGAGTTGTGCAATGATAACTACCTTAAAAAGCAACAGGAAATACCAACTTAAGCAATTAACTTGGCACAAACTACTCTAGTTCGATCTAATCTATTTATTTATTGTAGGACTAATACTAATATTAATACGGAGAGAGCTAGGGTAGCCGAGAAGTTTTAATATAATTGTCCTTGAAAAATCTAGGTTTTTCACGGAGGAGCATTTATTTTCCGCAACAACTATGTCAGATGTTCTGTCGATCGAGCGATCGCGTTTTCAGTTGTTCTGACTCGATGGTGTCAAGCAACGCCGGTTAATTACACTGCTTTCAGGGAATGACACATGAAAAAGATTCTAGCGATTGAGGATGAGGAAGTAATTCGGGATAATATTCTCAAACTCCTAAAGGCAGAAGGTTTCGAGGTGACGGGTGCAGAAAATGGAATGCAGGGTTTATATGCGGCGATGTCAAATCCTCCCGATGTGATTCTTTGCGACGTGACGATGCCGGAACTTGACGGGTACGGGGTGCTGGCGGCTTTGCGATCGAATCCTGTGACTGCTACAATACCTTTTGTGTTTCTCACTGGTAAAGCCGATCGCTCCGAAATGCGGCAGGGTATGGAATTGGGAGCCGATGATTACCTGACTAAACCTTTTACTAAAGCTGAACTTGTAGGCGCGATCGCGAGTCGCTTGAAAAAACAAGAAGCCTTCGCCGAGCAGTACAATAATTTGCGATCGCAAAGCAGCGAATCGATCCAAGATCCTGAACACGAATTACATACGCTGAAAACAAATTTTTGGTACGCTTTGTCACGAGAAGAATTTCAAGTGTACTATCAGCCACAGGTCAATCTCCAAACTGGTAAAATTATTAGTGCAGAAGCTTTGGTGCGCTGGGTGCATCCTGAACGGGGGCTGATAAAACCCGCAGAATTTATTCCGGCTGCTGAAGAAACTGGCTTTATTGTACCCTTGGGCGAGTGGGTGTTGCAGACAGCTTGCAGGCAAATTAAAGTTTGGCAAGATGCCGGTTTTTTGGGGATGCGGGTAGCGGTTAATTTGTCGCCACGCCAATTTCACCAACCGGATCTGTGCAGCAGAGTCGCCCAAATTTTAGCAGACATTGGTTTGGAGCCGAGCTGTTTAGAATTAGAACTGACTGAAAGTTTGATGGTGCAGGATGCGTCGGGGGCGATCGCCCTTTTAAAAAAATTGAAAAGTTTGGGAGTTTCTCTATCTGTTGACGATTTTGGAACAGGCTATTCTTCTTTAAGCTATCTGACGCAATACCCCTTTGATATTTTAAAAATAGACCGCTGTTTTGTCAGCAACATCACAGATGGTTGCAGCAATGCAGCGATTGTCAAAGCTATTATTGAAATGGCGCACAGTCTCTGTCTAGAGGTAATTGCAGAAGGAGTTGAAACGGAAGCAGAAAAAGATTTTCTCTGGCGCTATGAATGCGATGTCATACAAGGATATTTGTTCAGCCCTCCTGTGCCGGCAGCGGATTTTGAACAGTTGCTGATGGAAGGCAAATGGGAGCATCCCGATTTTGCAAATAGACTACCAGCAGGTAAAATCAAGAGAATAGATCGGGAAAAAAAAATCAGCCTAACCCCCGAAGAACAATTACGGTTATCAGCCTGTATTGACGAGATAGCGCAAATCCTCTACAGGAATACAGATTCAGCAGAAATAGCGACCTTAGAAGGTCTTGAGAAAGTAGTACGTCAACAGATGCTAGAATATGTCAGCCCCAAAGTTGCCCTTTTTTTATCCAAAAAGTCACCAAAACTGTTACAGGGCGATCGCGCACGCTCGCATGAATATTGTGAGATTAGGTGACTCTGATTCACAGGTTGAACAACTTCCTAATCAATTAAGGCATCGGGAATTTGATGTTAGCAGTGTTGATAATCAGTTAGGACAAAAAACTCAATTAGCAGTTGAAGAATTTAAAAAGCAAAAAGGGCTAAGTTATGATGTCAATCCAGTGGTTCTTTAACAAACGCATCAACATCAAACTATTCACCAGTTGTGCCTTGAGTTTAACGCTGATTGTAACTCCGGTAGTTCTGGCGGGTTATGCACCTGGCGATCAAAAGCCTGTCCCTCCAGAGAGAAGATCGGATGGAGGAACGACCAGAGGATGTTCTGGAGGATATCTGCCGTTAACCGTTCTCGCCTCTGTGAAATACGTCGGACGAACGATTTCTCGACATCCTACGTTCGCTTGGTTTGTGCCTAATGATTCCGCCTCCAAGCCCATAAAATTCACGATATACGAGTGGATTCCAGGCGCTAAACCCAAAGAAGTTCGTCAGATGTCCTTGCAGAGTTCACCGGGAATTATGAAATTATCCCCGTTCTCGAATAGCGAATTAGGGTTGCAACAGCAGAAACAATATCTTTGGCAAGTTGTTATCAATTGCGACCCAGATAACCCATCAGGCGATCTAGTAAGCGAGGCAAATATTGAGGTTGTAGCAATGCCTGCTGCCGTGCAAAGTAAACTCAACAGAGCAGTAAATAGCGTTGAGAAAGCTAATATCTATGCTGAGGCAGGTTTATGGTACAACGCGCTAGATGAAGCGCTCAAACTAGCCCAAGCGTCGAAACTGGGAGAAGTGGGTTCAACTTTGTTAAAAGATTTGGCTGTGTCGGAAGCACCAAAAACCACTTCACAATTGTCACCAAAAGAACGGGATGCCCGCGCAAAACAAATTGAAAACTTGAAGCAGATTGCAGATAGCGCGCGCTGAAGCAGATTGCAGATAGCGCGCGCTGACATACTTAATAAATTCTACTTTTTAGCAACATTTTAGTTATGACCTATCAGGGTAAGCTCATCTAATGTTGGGTCTGATTAAACAAGAGCGAAAGCGGCATCGGGAAAATGCCGCTGTCGAGCGAGAAATTTGGGTGTCAACTGCTTACAGCACTTCCGGATGTTATGAGGTACAGTAGCAGCAATTAGTAAACCAGTTTTTAAGATGTTTCGGATTAATTAAGTCAAGAGCCACAGCAATTATCCTGTCAACCATTTTAGTGCTACTTGGTGAAAACTGTCGCAATAAAGATTTGAGTTGCGACCACCATAATTCAATAGGATTAAAATCAGAAGAGTAGGGGGACAAACACAAGATAGAAGCACCCACTGCTTCAATCATAGGCTTAATTGAATCTACTTTATGCGCTGGTAAGTTATCAATTCACGTCTACTGCTCCCGACCACAATTGTGGCACTAAACATTGCTCGATAAATACCTCAAATGCTTGGCTATCCATCGAGTTGTCTATGGTCATTAATGCCACTACTTGGGTGAGACTAATTGCACCAATTACTGTGACTTTTTGGCCTCGATAAAAAGGTTTGACTGCATAGGCTCGCTTTCCCTAGTTGGGAACGTGCATGACTTCTGCTTAAACCTAGCCATACTCCAGTCTCATCTAAAAAGACTAGATTTTTGGGATCGATATCCTTAACTTTTTCCCAATACTCTAATCTTAACTTCATGACTCTTTCTCTGCCTGCTTGACTACTCCTGACTGTTTTTTTTTATGATTTAATTCCAACTTCTGTAAGGCACTACACATTGCTGTTCTGCCTACCCAATTTCCTGTCTTTTGGGCGAATAACTCACACAATTCTACCAAGGTTGCATCGGGATGTGCTGCCACTATTTCTCTTAATTGTTTTGACGCAGTATTTAAATGACTGAATCTGGGTTTCCCCCTGGGTTTAGGCTGTAAATTTCCCTCGATTTTTTGTTGCTTGACAAGTTTTTGAACTAAGCTTTTACTGCAGGCAAATATTTCTGCTGTTTTTCTGATCGACAGCTTCTGTTCTAAATGGGCTGCTACTATTTTGGCTCGCAAATCTACTGAGTATGCTTTCATTGGTATATTATTTTTAGTTGATTATATTGTACCTCATAACATCCGGAAGTGCTGTATTAGAAAGCTTACTTCTGTACGATTTACTACATACCTCTCTTTTGTCACTTTCGGCAGAAAATAATCTGGGATGGTTATAGCATAAGACTTTTACCAAAAACCTTGATTTCAGCCATTCTGTTGGAAAATAAATGCTCAAATCCTTGATCTATATACAGTTGAAAATTTGGCTCTTATTTTTAATTTCCCAGAGTGACAAAATAGGGGTAATTATCACTGTTAGTAACCAAGCGGCAAATATCGTTGGCAAGTTATCAAAATGCGCTATTGCCATGCTGGCCCAAACTGAATATAGCGTTATCAGGCAGGAGGGAGAATGCGGCTACACAACCAAGGCTTTAACTGTAGCCCTTGAACCAGAAACAGGGTTAACTTGGCAGGGAGTCAAACTCGGCCTTGAAAATTGCGGCTATCGCGTCCAAGTTAAGTTTTAGCTTATAATACGATAACCAGTGCATTTGTTATTAAACACATGCACTGGTTATTATTTGCGAGGGAAAGCGTTATAAAACTTTTGCGCTAACTCTATCTACCGTCAAAGCTTTTTGGATCACCAACAAACCCATGCTATTGCTGTGTATAATAATACACTCAACTTTTATCGTAAGCAGGTGGCCGATACTCGAATAATTCTTGCTCTCCCGCCGCAAATTTAGACCCATCCCTCCCAGAAGCAGGCCGAGCAAAGGACGCTTTGTTGCGAATCCCCTGGATATCTTCAGAAGAACGCTCAGACGACAGCACAAACTGAGTTCTCTGATAACGCAGATCGGCCAATTCAATTTTACCAGGTCGCCCTTCACAATAAGCTCGCTGGGCACAGCGTTTAACTGCGATCGCAATTTCAGCACTCGTTGCTCCCGCATAATCAGATAGTAGCGAATACCACTGCCTGTCGCTCCAAAGGTTCTCTTTTCCTTCCCCAAATTGCTCTGGGAAATACTTAGCCAAATGCAAATTGAAAATCTCATAGCGAGCGCCGCTGTGTGGCAAATCCACAAACCAGATTCCGCCGTCGTCAAATCTGCGAATAAGTTCAGCCGGCAGCATTTCTAAGCGGTTAACAGTAGCTAACATTAACACGGGGCTTTCATGCTCCTGCATCCAGGTGAGCAATTTCTGTGACAGCCGCCTAGCTACACCGCCATCAGCATTTGATTCCCAGCCAGAAAAACCCTTGTCAAAATCGTCAAAAAATAGCACGCAGCCGCCCAAATTATCCGCTGTATCCAGCATTTTGTTGAGAGCGCGATCGGGATTAGAGGAACCTAGAATATTGCCCCAACTTGCTGCTAAAAGCGCATAACCTAGCTTCTTAGCAGCTAGCTTTGCACTCAAACTTTTGCCCGTCCCCGGCGGCCCCCACAGCAGCATTCCTTTGGGAGGTCTGAGGTGATATTTCTTGGCCTCAGCTTCTGACAGCTTTACGACTTCGCTCAAATAAGCGTCTAATAAATCTAAACCGCCAGCATGAGGCACGTCTGGAGAAGCAATGAACTCCAACCCCTGGTCTCGAAGTTGCGATATTTTATGCTCCAATACCAACTGTGCGATATGAACCACTGAAGCGGTCACAGAGAGCGATCGATCTAACACTAATTCAATTTCAGCAGTTGGCAGCCCTAGACTAGAAACAGCCAGCCGTTTTTTAGCAGCTACCGCATCTGAACCAAAATCAAGGGAACAATTGCGATCGCAAAAATTATCTACAAGAACTTCGACTTCAAAACGATCGGGTAACGGACATTTGAGTAGAGGAATTAATGGACTTAGCTTTGATGGCAGTTGGATGTACTCACCCAGCAGTACCCAATATTGGTTTGCCCAACGCCCTTTCAGCTCAAAGAATGCGTTAGCCAATTGAGAATAACGGCGGACAAGAGGCTGTTCGGTACTGTCTGACTCCAAAATGTCCTCTAACAAAAAGATACCGGGGCAGTCATTTTCCAGCAGAAATTGCAGGACATCACTCTCGACAGATAGCTCAGTTTTACATAAGACGCATTCACTATTATACATCTCCGAAATATCTGAAACGCTTGTCATATCAGAATGACAACCTAAATTCGGGAGAGGTTTATCCAAACACCGCACCTGTTGAAGAGTTGCATAGCCAGGATTCCAATAATAAACAGGTAAACAACACTCACTGGCGTACTGATGAAATGATGACAATATTTTTTGGCGATCTGCACTGTAATATTCCAGGGCAAATATTGGAGTTTGAGGGACTCTTAAATTAGACGAAATAGTGAAATATTTCATGAATTTATACATCTAAATAGAGGATGTTCAACATAAAACTTTAACTAACATAATTAAAATTTAGCGTCCTGCTAATGAGCGAAGTTTTCCCCCTCAATTGGAGGGGGTAATTGTGCCTAACGGCACTAATAAATTGATGTTATGCAAGTTAAATTGTTAATCATGGTCACAAGTAAAAAGCAAACTGCAGCCACTCCCATTCGCTCTCATTCACCAGTGCCTGCTAAATCTAAGCCACCTGAAAAACAGAACAGTCAAACAGTTAGCAGTAACAATGGAGCAAAATCAAAACCTCAACCTAACCTCAGCCCGGAGCAACTTGCTGGCGAGCTAGTCAAACAGATTCGCAATACAATTCATAAGAAGTACGGTGTGACAATTCAGCGTCGCGATAGCCGTATTTCGACAAAGGTTGGCCACGCAATTCGCGAAAAACTGGGATTGGATATTCAAGCTCAGTTGAACAAGCGCAACGGCAATGGCAATGGTAAAAAGTTCGACTGGCAAGAGTGGAACAATACTGTGTTTCCCAAGCTAGTTGGCCGACCCGAGGAACTCAAGTATGATGTCGAAGTTGTTGCCTTAGCGATGAGCCAAATTTACGATACAATTGCTGACAACCCGCAAGCTGCCATTGCCGATTTAATGGAGTTCAATGCTCAAAGCTTAAAGCGTCGCAACGAGTTAGCTAAATCCTCAGAAGAAGATACTGAAGAACTCGATGAGGACGACGAACTCGATGATGAAGATGATGAAATTGATGACATACTCGATGAAATTGATGACGAAGACGAGGAAGGCGATGAGGATGAGGATGAGGATGATGACGATGAGGAGGATGATTTTAGTTTAGACGAAGAGGAAGAATTTGAGGAAGACGACGAATAATTGCTAAAGTTTGATTAGAAAGCTCTGCTGAAAAAGCAGAGCATTTTTTTGCCTCTATCGAGGCCTTTTCCACGAATCGCGATGCTGGGTAATGATTGTCGCCACCGTCCGAATCAGGACGCTCTGGGAAGCAGACCCAACAAATTCACAATCAAGGAAATTTTGACCTTGATTGTGAATTTAATTTTACCCACTCACCCACCCCTATTTTTTTTGAATTAATTGTAATTAGCAGACTGCCGTCGCTTTAGTTGTGAAAAAAAACACGCTTGAGGGTTAATCATGGCTAATCGCAAATCAGCTCCAACTCCGATGCAAAAGCAATTTGCAGAAACTCTTGAAGAACAGCGCTTCGAGATGTTTTTGCACGTTGCCCGCGAGTTAACGGGACGTGCCAAACAACGACAGTTGCAGAAAGGTAAAGCTCTTGACTGGGAAGCGTTCAATACTTGGTTTAACAAGCAATATGAAGGCTGCTCGGCTGACGAGATGCTTGAAGAAATCTTGAGCAACGTTTACTGGCTTTCATCTGAGCAAGCAGTGATTGATTTGCACTTCCGTTATATCGAATCGGCAGTCAAAGCTTCTCATAAGAAAAAGGCAACTGACGATAATGAAGAGATTGATGATTTTGTCAAGTAATCAATGACGACCCCCGATAAAGGGGATAAAATCCTGCTCCAAGCAGGATTTTATTTGCCCGCCCACCCACCGCATCAGTTCGATTTGCGACATTTATGATCGCATTCTCAGAAGGATTTAGTTAATAGCGCTTGGAGTAATAACTTAAATGTCATTCTGAACCCTTGACGGAGTTTACCATTGAGCGTCGTAGGAAAGCTTCCGCCAGTAATGCGAATAATCTCAAACCTTTGCAACACAGTTACAAACCGTAAGTTATGGTTAATTGGTTTTATCCGAGAATGTAGGTTGCTCAATAAGTCAGCGTAAAACCGTTTGGCCATAAATTAAATAACTGTTTTTGTTAAAAGGTTTTGATATTAAACGCGATCACGTTTGAGAGATGTTCCATTTGCCAAGTATCATCATCAGAAATTTGGTTTTGAAACCCCGTCCTTCGCTTGACGGCTTTACAAAGATTTTACATTGAGTCTAGCACAATATCACAATCGAAGTGTTAGACTGTGAGCATGACGCTCAAAGCCTTCAGCTATCGATTCTACCCAACTCCGGAACAAGAGAGTTTGTTGCGACGGACAATGGGTTGCGCTCGTTTAGTATACAACCGTGCCTTAGCCGTAAGAACCGAGGCATGGTACAAAGACCAAAAACGGGTAGGGTATGCTGAAACCTCTTCAATGCTAACCGAATGGAAGAAAACAGAAGAGTTAGATTTTCTGTCGGAAGTTAGCTGCGTACCGTTACAGCAATGCTTGCGACATTTACAAACGGCTTACACCAATTTTTTTGATGGGCGGGCGAAATATCCCAACTTCAAGAAAAAACGCAATGGTGGTAGCGCAGAGTTTACCAAATCTGCTTTCAAGTTTAAGGATGGACAAGTTTACTTAGCAAAGTGTGCCGACCCATTGCCAATTCGTTGGAGCCGGATGCTACCTGTCGGTTGCCGACCATCAACCATTACGGTGAAGCTTTCACCATCTGGTAGGTGGTCAGTTTCCCTGTTGGTGAATGTTGAAATTGAAGCATTACCTCAGTCAGGCAGTCAAGTTGGTATTGACTTGGGCATTACAAGTTTACTCGCTCTTAGCACTGGTGAAAAGATTGCCAATCCCAAAGGATTCAAGGCAAAATATGGCAAACTTAGAAGAGCGCAGAAAGCTTTAAGCCGGAAACAGAAAGGGTCAAACAACCGTCACAAAGCACGACTCAAAGTAGCGAAAGTACATCAAGAAATTGCTGATGCAAGAAAAGATAACCTTCACAAGTTAACAACGCGGTTGGTGCGCGAAAACCAAACCATCGCCGTCGAGAATTTGGCTGTGAAGAACATGATTAAAAATCCCAAACTTGCCCTTGCCATAAGTGATGCAAGTTGGGGCGAATTGGTCAGGCAACTTGAATACAAGTGTAAGTGGTACGGTCGTACTTTAATTAAGATTGACCGATGGTTTCCGAGTTCAAAACGGTGTGGCAATTGCGGACACATCGTTGACAAGATGCCGTTGAATATCCGGGAATGGGATTGTCCTAATTGCGGGACGCACCATGACCGAGACATCAACGCGGCAAAGAATATTTTGGCGGCAGGGCTTGCCGTGTCAGTCTGTGGAGCGACCGTAAGACCCGAACAGAGTAAATCTGTTAAGGCAGGTGCGAAACCCCGTAAGGGACAGAAGCAGAAACCTAAATCGTGAGGTTTGGGAATCCTCGCCGTTCTACGGCGGGGTGGATGTCAAGTACGAACATATTCAGCATTTTCTCACCCTCACAATTGAAACTGTGGTAATTTTTGGTTACGGTGGCTTAATTGTTCACTATATCGCTACGCTGTTAGCATCGAAGCGGATGAATCATTCTGAAAAACTCACAGCAGAAATTGCCAAAAATTTTGTGCCTTTTCTCAATGAAATTGCTTCCTTTCCTGCTGTTGCCGAATCGGCAGCAACTCCAGAACCCACAGAAGAACAGCGCCTCAGCTTTTCGCTACAAGTTAAAGCCGAATTTGCTTCTAATATTGAACTTGATACCGAAACATTAAATCTACCCTTCATTCAAGTCGATAGCCTCACTCTCCGACAATGCCGCACCGTTATTCGAGCGCTCAATTCCACTCTCCCACGAAGTGAGCATATTCGCCTTAAACTCAACAAAAAAGATGTGCCAGCCGATTCGTTAAAATTTCAAATTAAGAAGCACTTTGAGCATCGACCGCAGCAAGTTGTCTCCCTAATTGAGCAAATTTTGAAAGTTAGTTAGCACGCTCGGGGAATCAACAAGCCAATTAGTCTTTTATTTCAAAACAACTTATGGTAACGATTTGATAGAAAGTTTTTTTGAATGCACCCTCCTTTTCCTGACCAAGCTATTAGTTACTTTCTTCAGCGCCAAGGGGAATCAGACCCTTGCCAATCTGTTCGCTCAACTCGTTGAGACTCAATCCCCGTTCAATTGTGATCGCACGAATTTCCTCCATCCTACCGACGTTACCTAGATATAAGCTACATAGCAGCATATCTGCCGGCCGCGAAGATTTTTTGTGCGGTTAATTGCAAGTCGGGAAAGATTGATGAAATAAGCCGATCGTCATTTTGAAACAACTGTTTTTGATACTCGTCATCTTGCAGCGTACAAATTGTAACTGTTGGCTGTTTTGGTTTGCCAATATATTCTCTGCCACCAATGCCCAAATAGTCAACAATCCAATACTCAGGCACTCCAAGCAGGGCGTAATCTTCAACTTTGCGGGCGTAATCGTTTTGCCAGTTGGTGCTAACGACTTCAGCAATCAGTTTAATTGAGGAACCTGATGTAATTACAGGTTCTTGTTGCCACAAAGGTTCATTAATTAGTCGAGTTTCATCTAATACCAGCACGTCAGGGCGAAAAGCTGTTGCTGTTCCTAATAGTTTGATGAGACAGCGAGGGGGGATAAAGTAGGGTAGATCCAGTCTGTCAATTTCTACATTCAGTTTTCGTCCCAGAAAACCGGATACTTGTTCGTGCGGCCCTGTTGGTTCCATTTCGGTTAATTCACCATCAATCAGTTCGTAGCAATCGCTGTCGCCGTAGTTTGTAATAAATTCATCAACAGTTATAAGCTTTGGAGGTGATTGAACCATTGTGTTTTTTCCTCATCCGACGGCAATGTACATCTTTATTCAAAGCCCCGCCATACCTGAAAGATTGGCTGTGGGTTGTTTGCGACTTTGTTCCTCGGCGTCAGTCAAAGTAATCTTGCGCCTGCCAATCTGTTCGATCAACTCGCTCAAACTCAATCCGCGCTCTCTAGCAATAGCGCGAAAACCTTCCCACCCCGCAGATGTTACCTGAATGTTCCTTTGCTTTTTTGGCTCCTCATATCGAGGTTCGCCTCCGCCTAACTTTAAATTAGCTAGAGAGTTGGGGTGGAGCTGCGTTCCTTTGCTTGGGGGCATTTTGCAACATTATCCTTTCGACTTTTTTCTTTATTATCCCACATTACGAGCAAATTTCCGTGGTACTATAGGTAATATGGAATCAACCTATACGAGTCAACTTCTTCAATCTGGTGTCGGGCTTTGGGGCTGGCAAGTCAGGGGTTGACTTATCTCAGGAGGCACTAGGAAATGCACCCAACTCAGGAGACACCGGGCAGCGAGCAGCGTCAACCTTTAGTAGTTTTGCGAGGCTCAACCCGAAAGCACCACCACACTGTTGCAGACTCCCTGCGGATTCACCCAGATTTCCAAACGCTCATCCCTCCTTTGAGTGCGAGCGAGTTTGCTACCTTAGAAGCCAGCATTCAAGAGAAAGGGTGTCGGGACCCTTTGGTGGTTTGGGCTGAGGAAAAAATTCTCATCGACGGTCACAACCGCTATGCTATTTGTACGGCGCACGGCATCCCCTACCAAACTGTAGAGATGTCTTTCGACAGCCCTAACACCGTCAAAGTTTGGATGCTCCTCAATCAACTGGGCCGCCGCAATCTCACGTCTGAGTCAGTCAGCTATTTGCGCGGCACTTGGTACGAACTCACCAAACAGTCCCGCGGCGGAGACAGAAAATCAAGTGGTCAAAATGACCACTTGAAAACAGAGACAAAGTTGGGGGCACAGTTCAAGGCATCCCCAAAAACAATTCGCAGAGACGCTCAGTTTGCTAAAGCAGTAGACACTCTGAGTTCCATTGGAGGAGAGGATATGAAGTGGAGAATATTGAGTCGCTCTGCGGGGATGACCAAGAAGCAGGTCATCGCTTTGGCGATTGACGCTCGCAGCAATCCGGCTAAGGTTGCAAAAACTTTACAGGGGCGCGACAAAAAAGTAAAACCTGAAGGTGAACTTACCATCGCTCACCACCTGACGCTCAAAATTGGTTCCTTGGTGGAAGTGTACGCGCCCGATCGCCAAGACGTTAACGGCCGGTTGGGGCGCATTCAGTCAGTGGGCGAGAAAACCGCCACTGTGTGGATGCGACACATCCCTACCATTACCATGCAGTCATACACCTTCAAACACTCAGCTCTCACTGCTGTGCCGCTCGAAAATCAACCGGGACTTCAAGAAATTTGCGATCGCACTGGCCGACTTCACCAATTAGGAAATCTAGATCCGTTTGAAGTAGAAATCCTGAACTTGTTAGAAAGAGCAACGGTTCTTACTCCCACCGAATTGCAGTATTTAGAACAGATTGAGAACAGACACAAGCTTGATTGAGTGGCTCATGGTGTTGCTGAATCAAATATTCGGGGAGATTTGCAGGCGGGGCTTCGTCGTCGTAATAGTAGATAAATAGACAACCGATGATGCTGTCGCTGTGTTCTAATAACCAGCATAAAGAAAGGGGTTTTTTAATTTAATTGATGACGTATTTTTCAAAGTCAAAGTTAGGTTTGACTAGCATTGAGGGGTCGATAGCTTCGCGTTCAGCAGCGAATGCTTGCCAGAGCGAGATCCTTTGCGTCGGTTGCGGTGGCTAGACGGTGGCTGTAAGGGGCGATCTGGCGATCGGCATAGTTGTGGCTGTCATAGTTTTTGGGGAGTGAATTTGCTCCGAAGGTGAAAGCCTTCTATTGTGTATTGGGATTTCGCGGGGTATTTTTACGCAAAATCGGAGTTTTTATAATAAAAGTTAATATATAGGGCTCAAAGAGGGAGGCCCAGAAACCGGGTTTTTTACGAAAATACTGAATCGCAGTGTTGAATCTGCTGAAAAACCCGGTTTCTTTAGTTGGCGGGTGCAGGAGTGGAAAGCAGGCTATCTACTCAATCAAGGAGAGGATGGAGGAATAGAATCAATATTTGCCAAAGCAAAGTTGAGCATTTCTTCTGCCCGATCTATTGTTTGCACTGCGTCTGTTTGTGAGATTTGTATATCAGCGTTATAATCAGCTTCTAATCGAGTTTTTTGAGCATCTATTAGGTAACGATGGAACTGCACCGGAACGCGGCCCGAACGAGCAAATTTTTGACCGAAACCGGCGATGACAGCGGAGTGGCGAGAATAAGATAATTTCTCTGACTCTAAAAATGCAGTGACTGTGTAAAACATCACATAATAAGCGCGGGAAGCGGCAGAATCAAAAAAGCCTTGCTCACATAAAACCCGTGCAGCCTGCAAAGTTCTATCAGCTTTATCAAGTAACCTTTGTTGCTCTGGGTTCAAATTGGGACTCCTTCGCGACGGATATTGCGAAAGAAACCGCTTTCATACTCTTGGTACTTCTGAAGTGTGGCAAACATACAGCTAATCACGACGGTATGTTCTAAGCATATATCGGCAATCAAAACAGAAATACGCTCGCTTTCTTGGGAGTAATTGAAGGGTTCTTTGAGAAGGATTAATATATCAATATCGGAGTCCGGTCTAGCATCGCCTCTGGCTTGGGAACCATAAAGAATGATTCGGATTAACTGTTCGCCATAAAGATTTTCTAATCCCTGGCGGATTTGGGCAATAATTTCTTTGAGTTGAACATTGATCGTTGAAGTTGGCATAGTTGTTTATAAGCCAATCGATGATTTTTTTAGCTAAGATGTTGGCAATATACCAATTATAGCTTGTAAAAGTATAGTCATCTATTACATGACATGGGAGGCATCAAGTCCCTCCCCTTTCTTTTTTACTTCAAGCGGATTAACCCGCCTCGGCTGAACTACGCAGCTCTCTATCCCATCGCTAAAAGCATTTGGGACTGCTTTTCTCAAAATATTATAAGATCCATTAACATCAGCGTTAATTAATCGACCGCTCGATGTTTTGTACAATCCTCTCTTAATTCGTTTACCGCAAAACTTGACACGATCGGCATCATTCTCCCCGCAAACAGGAATCGGGTCTAAATTCAGGAAACTGGATCTAGAAGTATACGATTCTTCCTGCACCATCACTCTTATTCCCACCAATGCAGCCTTATATTCCAACATCTCAATCAATCGAGCATGAGGAACTGTTACGAAGTTCTGATTAGTTTGTTTCCCTAAATTTATCTCGTTTTTCCATTGTACATTTTTACCAATTACCAGAGTTCCCATCTTTCGTTCTCTTAAAATATTAATGATGTCACGACTGGCATGGTGTAAGTAATTATCGATTTTCTGGTTTCGACAACGAGTTAGGCGTTGAATCCGTGATGAAGTTTTACGCAGACCTTTTAACTGAAATTGTAACTGTGCTTTACGTTTGTTGTAGAATTGATTAATTGATTTCAATGGTCGCCCGTTAATCAGCAGAGGGGTAAAGCCCGGCTGATTTGAAGTTAACGCCATTAAATTATTCAATCCTAAATCAATACTAGCTATTAATTCTTTTTGGTTTTCATCCACGGTGGACTCCGGTTCACTTCGACTACGCTCAGCACAGGCATTGTAAATTACCTCAATTACATAGCAATCGCATTTGGGAACCAATCTAACTTGACAAATCTGCTCTTGTTCTATCTTAGTTTTAATTAAAATATTAGTCCCGGAAAGCTTGATAATTCCTTTCTTTAGTTGCTGGCGACTAATCGCCTGAATTGTATAGACGAGAATATTCCGACCCTTGACTTTATCTTTGTACTTTGGTAATTTCGGGCGACCCGTGAATTTCGTGGGTTCTCTTTTGTAAGCTTTGACTGCTTCAAAAAAAGACTTCCAATTCTTGTCCAATATCATTAATATTTGTTGACTTACCTTGGCTGGTAATTCCTTATATGCTTGATGAGACTTCATTAAATGGTTCATTTCGTTGTAATTTATATAACCCCATCCATAGACAAAACTCTGACGAATAATGTAGTTAGCGGCGTTGTACAAATTTTTCGATTTAAAGGCTAATCCGTCTATTTCAACAAAACGATTCTCGGTGGATTTAATGATGTGTCTCTCTGCTAGTTGCATTCAGACTCTCCATTTTTTAACGATCACAATAATTCTATCACTTGACCCTTATGACTATATGATACTACCATTGCTTACTACTGCTTACAAACTTAATAAAGTTTTATAATACTGGCTTCGGATGCTCGCAGTCGTCCGGCTCAAGTTGCCAAAACTTTACAGGGGCAATGTCGTTCGGTAAAGCCTGAAGATAAACCTGCCATCGCTCACCACCTGATGCTTAAAATTGGTTCCTTAGTGGAAGTGTACGCGCCCGATCGCCAGGACGTTAACGGTCGGTTGGGGCGCATTCAGTCAGTGGGCGAGAAAACGGCTACCGTGTGGATGCGGCACATCCCTACTCTTGCCATGAATTTGCATACCTTCAAACACTCGGCTCTTACTGCTGTATCGCTCGAAAATCAACCGGGACTTCAAGAAATTTGCGATCGCACTGGCCGACTTCACAAATTAGGAAATCTAGATCCGTTTGAAGTCGAAATTCTGAACTTGTTAGAAAGAACAACGGCTCTTACTCCCACCGAATTGCAGTATTTAGAACAGATTGAGAACAAACACAAGCTTGATTGAGTACCTTGCAACTATTTTTCCTTTTGGTAACAGCAATAACTTCGGAAATTTTAGTGGATTCACTTGACACTTCAAACACTGAGTCAATCAATTTTTGTTGAGCTGCTAATTGTTGCAGTGAATAACAAGCTATTGCTCGCACTCGCTCAGGAGACTTGCTAGCATTTTTGGCAGCAAACGGTCCCCAGAAAGCACTCAGTACAATCTTAATCTGTTCCGATATTGGGTAGGTTTGACTCAAACAGTAATCCCAAACCATCTTATCGAATGGGTCGTCTAGTGCAACTAAAACACCCGATATTTGTGACTGCACTTGCTTCTGATTTTGGTCAGGTAACGGCTGATTGTTCAAATTGGCAATCATAGATTTCTCCTGTTAAGCTAACTTATTTACATCCCATTCACGACTTTAGTATTTGCCCTCAAGGAACAAACTCTCGTTCTTGAGGGGAGCGAATCCACAAAGTACAAAATCCTTTTTGTGCAGGTTTACCCTCTACTGTCAGCGTCACCCCCAATCGATTTATCTCAGTTTCACACAGTTTTTTGCCACCTTTCTCGCTCAGCAAAGCTTGATTCCAGCTCATAAGTTGGCGAGCATATTTCCCTTCATTGCTTGTTGCCCACTGAATTGTATCCGCGTTCTTGCGAGCAAACTGACCCTCTTTGCTCAGCCCCCATTCGAGAGCTACAGCTTGTTCTAAAGTGAGCTGGCGCGGCCCTTTTGGGTCGAGTTCAGGCGGTGGAATGAACCGGGGCACAGCTAACCCGATAAAAGCGCCGATCGCCATTGCCCCTAACACCACCCCGCTCCCAAAAATCACCGACCAAATATCGTGAGCAACTTTCTCTAAAGCTGCTTGTCGCACTAGGGTGTAAACTGAGTTAGAAATGTGGCGATGTTGCACCTTAACAGCCGCTTTTCCCTGCCGTTCTAAAAACTCCCTGCTTTCTTTTTCCCAATTTTCAGTAAGCTGGCGAACTTGTTCCAGTTCTTGAGAAATAACAGCTTGAGAATCTTTCAAATCACCTTGCCATTGAGATTGCCAATTCTTGAAAAACTGGTCAATCTCTTGTGGTTTTTTTTCTAACAGCAGTTCGAGTTGACCTGTAGCCAGCAATACGATAAAAAGCGGGTCATTTTTATTGAGACCGTATCGGTAAGCTGTCTGAATGACATGAGAGCGAAATTTGGAGTCTTTGCCCTTGAGTACCTGGCTGATTAGTGACTCAGTATCTCTCTCGTACATGGGAGGGGCAGATAAAGGATCTCTGTTCAGAGCTTCTCTTTCCCTCGAATCATCGTCTATGAGTTCCCAAAACTCCTTTTCATTTAGCTTACTCCCATCTGATTTCAACTTTTCTTCTACTGCATATTCTGGGACTGTATCTGGAGAATCGGGCAAATTTTGCGAATTTTCAGCGGATTGTATGGAATTATTTTTGGTATTATTAAGTCTGCCCTCTTCCCTTGGCGTTTCCAATATCTCGCCAAACTCTTCAGAGTCAACTTCGGAAAGTTCTTCTAAAAGTCGATCCGACATTCAACCTCCTACCTAATCAAAATCCTAATCTCTATGCTGTTCTGCATCGCGCATTCTATAGTCTAATAGGCTTGGGATAAGAACAATCTGACTTCCTTTCACAAGTCTCTATCTCCAAAAAGTTAGTGAAATGAAATTCGTCTGAAAGCGCTAACCCAAGCGTATTGTTTTATAGTCGGAATTCACATTTTTGTCCTCCCATAACGAGTGCATTACACATCGACTGTAAAATTTACATTCCTGGACGTAAATTATCGGTTTAGACACTATCTGTAGTATTAAGATGTGTTTCGGCACACCCAGCCCGCTGGCCCAGTGGTGAAGAAGTTTTTGAAACCCTGGAAATCTCGTAGCGGGCGATCGATCAATCTTCTTCTTTTCAGAATTTAAACGCAATAAACAACGTTTATTGCTAATATCCAACGCCTGGGATAACACAACTGCGTTGATTGCACTCAGCCAGCGGGCTGGTTTCGGCACACCCTATCAGTAGAGTCTGTGTGTAAGCCTTAATTTAGATTCTTAAAAGCTTACGATACCTTTTTTACAAATTACAGCCTCCTGAGACTTTACCACCTGTTGCTTATTTGGTTACTCATTTTGTTGCTCATTTTCTATCTGCATTTCCTCATTTTTTTTTTGTTCATAGGGCGCGACGACTTCTTTTTTATTGCGATTGGGTGCGTTGTTAAACAAACCTACATCTTCTATCAGACGGAAACAGTCTTCCAGAAAAGTATGCAATCGCTGCTGACTAATCAAGAAGAATTCAGAGTGTTTCATTGCTTGAGAAAATGACAACCGCTTCGTATCAATAAACTTGCGCTCTCTTGCACTCAGAGCTGGCAAATCTACCACAGGAATTCGGTAATTATTAATGAGCTTGTTCATTTCCTTATGGCTTTGTACGTGCGACCAATCTTTGCAAACTCCAAAATTGCGGACAAAAATGTGATTGAGCTGACCTTCAAAGTAGTTGAAAGAGTCAATAAACATTTCAATGCTGTCCGTCGTGCCACCGCAAATAAACCACTTGCATACATCAACTCCTGACTGCTCTTTAAAATCAGGAGAGGTTAAATTAGCTTCGTCAATCCATTTGTTGATAATGCTGTAAACCCGAGCTGGTAAATTGACAATCACAGGAGTTTCTACTGCTGTTTCAAAAATAATATCGATATCGAAAAACTTCTCTTCATCTTCAACTAAAGCTACGATTTTGGCATTGTGTTCAGGATAGCGCTGCTGCACGTCAGGATTTTGAAAATCACCATCAATTAACGTGTACAGCAGTTCATACTTCTGATTGAATTCAACCAGAATCCGAGTTAGCATCGACTTGCCAACGCCACCTTTCTCGCCGTCAACCAAGTGAATCATGTTAGTCATTTCATTCCTCCTTGCTGGATGTCGGTGTCTATTCAAGACTTAATAATTTTTAACTAAAGCTAGGTCCGACCATTGCCGGATCGAAACCAGCTAAGTTAAATGCGCTGTTTTCAAACTCAACTTCTCCCGAAAATTCCTCGGGTTCTTTTTCTTCGGGCAAACTTGCTGGATTTGAACTCTCAGGGGCAGTTAATTCCGTAGCAATAGATGCACCTGAATTCGATAAATGAGGGAAAGTAGCTAAAGGAATTAAACCCGAAGAAATACCAGGGGCAATTACTCCTAACTCGGTACAGTTAAATCCCGCATCTCGGCAAACTTCATCTATCTGCCTGAGCAAAAAATTAATGCTTTCTCGCCTCAAATACTCTAACTCTGTACTAGAATGACTACCGCTATTGCGTAATGATGCTAACAGCCACCGCGCTTTGATTAGAGGTAAAATCGTTTCCTGGAAACTAAAAAAAGGATGATTTTGCAGGTAAGATAGCAAGATAGCGTCTTCGGAATCGGGCAAAACTTGACAGCGCCAGCAAAATTCCTTGTAACGTTTTCTAGGCATAATTCCTCACCTTCTTTCCAGCACCTCGGTAGGGCCCTCCCAATAAGAGAGCTGCATCTAAGTTTGCTTCAGACTCCTCTAATGAAGGTTCTGTATTGGACGACGGCTCATCACTCAATTTATTAGAATCATCTAAGCAGCTATCTTTGATACTTGAATCAGCCTTTTGTTGAGCGCAAATTTCACTGTTTTGTTCAGTAATATCTTCAGTATTGTGTTCAGTGGGTTCCTCAATTTTTTGTTCAGCGGGTTCCTCAATTTTTTGTTCAGTAATATCTTCAGTCTTTTGTTCAGTTGATTCCTCAAATTTTTGTTCAGTAGATGGCTCGGATTTAGCGTGAGTAAATTGCTCAAATTTTAATTTAGTAGGTTGTTCAGATTTTGGGTGAGTAGGTTGTTCAGATTTTGGGTGAGTAGGTTGTTCAGATTTGGGCTTAATAGATTGTTCAGCACATTCTTTTACACTCTGTATATCAGTTGGAGGGAGTGGAGCATCTCCTGAACTGGAAGTTGTATCTTCTGCCTTCTGAGAAGTTGCCGCAACAGACCTTTGCCTCAGTACCTCAAACTGAGATTTGAAGTAAGAAAATAGTCCGTAAACATCAGCTATGCGGCAACCTAAACCATCAGGGTCAAGTGTTTTTGGCACTGTTATACCTGCGTGCCAAGACAGCGAATAATGAGAAAACTGATTTCGCAGTTCTGGCTTCATATATTCAGAAGTACCCCCGCAAAATACAATTTCATCTAAATCGGGCGGCAGCACTTCATTAATCCAATGAGATAGCATTCGAGCGTAGTCGAAGCGAGACAGCTTGACTGCTTCAATCAATTGGTCAACTTCTCGATCTTTAGCTGTTTCCTCTCGATTCCGAGCAATTCGGTAAAAGTAAGGGCGGTTGTAGCTTACGCCCGCTTGAGCGATTGATAAAGCCAAACGGGAAGCATCGTAGTTAGAGGTTCGCTCTTGAACTAGATCCACCAACCTTACCATTCCTAAGTCTGAAGTTTTGCCCTTACCGACAGCACCGCGTGCCGAAACTATTACCGAAGCATTGCGAAATCCTACCATAACAAAGGCAGTTACCCGCTGCTTGAAGGCTGAACCTAAATTACTGTTGTGGATCAAAGCAATGCCGCCGCCTTCTTGCAAAGCTTGGGTTTTGTCCAGGGTAACGGAGAGCTTGCCTGTGGGTGTTTCAAATGAAGCAGAGTATTGACTTAATAGCTCAAAAAATTGCTTGGAGTCATTAAATTCGCCTGGGGGCAAGAAAACGGAGAGCGCAGCGCTGAATTGATTGCCTAAATCTAACTTCCGCGACACTACCCACAAAGCTGCTAGAGCTTTGTACAAAGCGCTACTGTACTTCAGTCCCGCTAAACCGATGTGAGCATTGAATTGCGCTGCTGCTAGGTAGCCAACGGCTCGGCATTCATTACCAATTGCCACCCAAGCAATATTTTCGGGAGATGCTGATGCGAGGTTGGGTTGTGTGAAACAATTGGCTATGTCTTGGCTCACTGGCCCCACCTGGGATTCCATTACAAAGGAGCTTGCTTTACTGCCTGCTTGCGAGCTTTGGCAGAAAACTCTAGTAGATAAGCCGCCAAAATCTATAGCCAGAATTGCATCTGGTATTGAGGATTTTTTCTTCATAAACGCTGGCTTTTATTACGTTATAAAATGATAGTATTGGCTTCAGTTTAAATCTGACCTCACCAATTCCGGTGATTTTGGATAATTAAAATAGCCCCCTCCAAATGGCGGGGACAGGCTGCCTTTCAAGGAAAACATCTCGGTTTGTGTCGGTTGCTTTGCGCTTCCTACAAATAGCAACTATGTCAAGGTTAGGCTAAGATGAAAGGCGAAAGATTGATTTTGATAACTATCCTGTCTTCGTTTAACTCAAGCTGAGCGGGGAGTTCTGGAGCTTCAAAGAAATAAATTGGGTACGGTAATCTTCGGGCAGCTTGATTTGATGTTGCCGCTCGAAACTTTGCAACTCGGCTTCCGCAAGCGTTTGCCTCAGTTTGTATTGGTGAGAATCTGCGCGTGTTCCGTGCAGATTTTTATCTTCTTGCTGCAAGGGTTGAAGCAGTTCTGCTAATTCTTTAATATTCTTTGATATTTTCAATTGCCGATTCCAGAGAGCAATCCATCATATCCCAGTCAATGCCATCATCGGGGAACAGCGATAATTGTCCGGGCGAGACGTTGGATTGCCCGCGGTTGTGATAGGAAAGATGGCAGGCAGTACAAAGCGCGACTAAGTTTTCGAGGCGGTTGTCCTCCGGTATTCTGTTGCGGTGGTGCACGGTTAAAGTTAATTTCAAGCGCTCCGACTTGGTTAAGCCGCTTTTAGTACCTGGTTGCAGACATTGTTGGTTACACTTAGCGCAGCGCCAAAGAGCGCTTTCTTTCACCGAGAGCGCAATTTCTTGCCAATTGTCGGGATACCTCTTTGGTTTTGCCATAGTTTATTTCTCACAATTGGCACGATCGCTTTTGCTGTATTTTATAGACTAGGAATTCCTCTGCTGTCTAGATTCCCAGCGATTTCTCCAAGTTTCGTTAAACTGGTCAACGGTGTAAGGTTCTGACGGCAATAATTCAGTCAAAGAGGAGTAGCAGCGATCGATCAGAAGCTCTTCCCATTTGTTTGCGTACTCTTGGGATAAGGAATCGCCCTCAGACCAATCCCGATGAATCAACCCTTTTTTTTGGTGGGAAAACTCCCGCTACTCGTGCTGTTCAAAAGGAAGTTCCAAGTCTTCAATTGCAGAACGAATTACACGCCAAAGCACGATCCCCTTCTTCGCTAGAGCCAAAGGACGTACCCCACACATTGAGAACTGCTGTAATTTGATAAACAGAATTTGGTTCTCTCAAAAATGCGATGAAAGTGCTGGTACTTTCAGGATGCAATTGCTTGTTATCGTAAACAACTTGACTAAAAAGCCCATTTAGTAATCAAACTACCTAAATACTAGCTAGCTTACTTAAAAAACCATAATTCTTTATTTAACTTATTCAATCTTAACCAGAAAGTTAAGTCCATAAATGCTCTAGAGAGCAAGTAACGATCGCCATTATCAAAACAAAACCGCTGCGAGCCATCGCCTCAAACCGAATCATCCATCCACCCGCAAGCCAAACAATCCCAATGCACCGGGGGCGTTTCATACTGGGGGAACGGGCGTTCACACCGGGGACACCGGCCAGTAAACAGCGGGTGCGTGTCCAGCAGGTCTAACTGTTGCAAGGCGCGTCCACCGCTGCCGGGGTTGCAGGATAAGTTCGTCGCCATAGTAGCTCACCCCTTCGGGTTCCCACAGTTCCTCCGGTTCGGCGTCGGGGTTTTCTCGAAAGTCAATGCAAGTATTGGTGTCAGGGCCTGCGGGATGCACGGCACAGATGAGGTATGGGTTGCGGCCCAAGAGGAGACAGCGATGGCTCCGCCCCGGATGGAGCCTACGCACTCAGGGAGTTTGGGCATGGCGGGTCTGTGGGGTTTTGGTCTGGGTTTAGTTTCCCAAAATTTGGGGGGTTAGCGGCGCGAGCACTCGCGTCAAAACACCGCTGCTTTACCCGCATCAAGGATTCGTTGCAAAAACTGGACTAATTGGGCAAAGCAATCGGGGTTATTTTCAAACAACAATTCCGCAAGCATTATTGAATGTTTGGTTTTCCTAAACTTGACCCGCGCGGACGAGAATCTGGCAAATATAGCCTTTCTCAGGTAAATGATCTAGAATGCAATTGATGCTGTTATTGCACTTCATTTATATGAAAAAGACTATAGGTTCTGTGAATCTCTTAAAAGTTTGTAAACAAATTGCGCTATTTGTGAGCTTAACGCTGTTATCTCTGTTGGGTGTCAAAACCACCTCTGCGACGCCCTCCCAAACAACTTTACAGGCTCAAAATTGCCCCTACGGAGGCAAGCCTCGACCCTTTGCTCAAATCGTTACCAAAACAGATCCCCTGACTATCCGTTCTTCCCCCGACGGTCCGGTTATCGGCTTAGTTCCTAAAGGTTGGCAAGTCGTTACGGGCGATCGAGATGCAACAGGACAGTGGGTAAAGATTGGCGGTGAATATAGTCCTAGCCCTCAAAATCTGAGTGGAGGGCAGTTTGCAAATGCGCCTGATTTCCGAGTGGGCTGGGTAAATAGAGCTTATCTCAAACCTTTGGGCAATTTTTGCGAAAAACCCCTGAAAATACAGCGGGGCGAATTAAAAGGACTGTCGCAAGAACGGCAAGTTTTGATTCATGAAGATTGGCTGCAAATAGCAGATAGAATCGCCGGCAAAGACTCTCAAAAATAACGCTAATTTTTAATATTTGACCTAAAAACCAGTTTAAATACGAAAAATAGGTCGTTTTTTAAACTGGTCACTTTGGGATTTATACCGAAATAATAATCCTGGTTTGTTCTGCGACAGCTTATGACAAAATTGAGCGCTCGAACGGCAATCAAATTTAAACGAGTTTTACAAGTTGCGGCAACAGTCCCAGGAAATTACCACCGCTTTTTGCAAGCCGGACTAATTGATTTCCAGTCTGATTTCCCACAACTTGTCCCCCATTGGCAAACAGCTTTTGCTAATTTGCAGCCCGTTGACAAACAAACAATCCGGCAAAATCCCGGGTTATTTCTGGCGAATGCTGAGGATTTAGTTTACCGAGGAATGACTAGCGGAACTTCCGGTCAATCTTTTACATACTTTGCCGGAAATGAGTGGAATGAAGCGCGTTTGTTGGCAAGAAAACGTGCTTTAGCTTGGTGGGGAATTGACGAAAAAGTCCCCATTATTAACCTTGCCAGCCGTTTGCAGCCGCTGCGAGTTAACGATATTGCCTTAATTGGAAATATTACGCCGGATTTCCTGCAAAATTTGGGAAAACTGTTGCATAACAAATCGGCTGTCATTCGAGGTTATCCCAGTCGTTTGTGTGAAGTGGCTGCTGCTATTTGTGGACATTCAATGCCGACGGTTTTAGGAGTAATTTGTACGGGCGAGGTTTTATTTGAGTTTCAAAAACAATTACTGCAATCTGTTTTTCAAGCTCCAATTATTAACGAGTACGGTTGTCAAGAAACAGGGATTTCCGGTTTGAGTTGTCCTGAATGCGGGCGGCTGCATTTAGATATAGATCGATGTTTGTATGAAGTTATTGACGGTGAATTAGTCACTACAGATTTATACAATCATACCATGCCTTTTGTTCGCTATCAGTGCGGCGATCGCATTCAATTAAATCCTGATGTTTGTCCTTGCGGGCGTTCGGGATTAACAGCAAAAATTCTCGGCCGCAGTCAAGA